>JBFHVM010000089.1:0-10816 GCA_041589495.1 Oleiphilaceae bacterium
ACAAATGTTTATCGACACTACCATCATTGCAGGCGTTCTCACGGTCCTTGCCACGATCGGTTTTTTGGGCGGGTTTGGCTGGATTGCCTATCGAGATTTTGTCCACGACGACGAGGAACAATCACATCAACAACAGGAGGGGAAAGCGGTCGTGCGTAGCACAAAATAATCTGCGCCTCATTCATTGCACAAAGTTATTAAAAAGCATTTTTTTACTACCAATAAATCGAACAAATCCCAAGCAAAGGCTCATAATATAGGAACCAAGTTCGAGTCTAGGCATCCAAGGCGGGGATGGCTCTTGGCCTTGGGCAACTAATCGGGAGACGGTAGTATGGAAATCGGCAGTGCAAACAGCGCCCTAACCACCCTACAATCGAGTAGTCGGGATCGTTTAAACGACAACCGCAGAGCAGAAGAAACACCGCCTGCATCCGCCCCCCCTGCGCCAGGCACTAACGACAACCGTGAAGAGTCTGGTCTTAATATCGCTCGGGAAGTCACCGCCACCGAACAGGGCGAGGCCCCCCTCGCCAATAGCAACGCAACGCAAGGCACTGAAGACAACCGCACTTTGGCCTCTGGCAACCGCGCATCCGCCGGGTCCGCCGACGACACTGCTCCGCAAATATATGACCAGAACGGCCGTAACCAGCGCCCACCCGAGGACGCGTTTATCAATATAACGGTGTAATAAGCATCGTCATGGTGTAGAGCAGTCACCGCTGTCCCACCCATGAAATAGCCGGAACGCCTGTTGGCCTGATAGCGTTCCATAGTCGCACATTGCGTAAGGTATAATATGGCGCCTCAAGATAGCGTGCTGTTTGCTGACGAGGGCGACCAGAATGAGCCCCTCTCAACACCACAGCCTTGGAAAGTGATGATCGTGGACGATGAAAAGGATGTTCACGAATCCACACTACTGGCAATTGGTCGGGAGCGCATCTGTTCGAGGCCGCTTCACTTTATACATGCCTACAATGCCGCTGAGGCTCGGGAACTGCTTGCCAACGATCACGACATTGCGGTGATATTGCTCGATGTCGTGATGGAAAGCGAAGATGCAGGCTTGCGCCTGGTGCATCACATTCGCGAAGAACTGGGACGTAAAGACACGCGCATCGTGCTGCGCACCGGACAACCCGGCTACGCCCCGGAACTCGATACCATTACCCGCTACGAAATTAACGACTACAAGAGCAAGTCCGAGCTCACGCGCATCAAACTCTATACTGCGCTGACAGCCGCCATCAGGGCCTATTCGCAGATCCGTGCGGTAAACCTGAGTCGACGAGGTCTGGAAACCATCATCAAAGCCTCCAAAGAGTTGCTGTACCTCCGCGGCTACGGTGAGTTTGCCTCGGGCGTGATTACGCAACTTGCAGGACTCTTGCATTTACCCGAAGAGGGCCTGGTTTGTGTCAAAAAAGGCGATGAAGATTTGTCCGATCGTTCCGAGTTGCAAGTGATTGCAGCAGCCGGCAACTATCGCCGTTATGTACTCAAACCGCTCAACTGCATCACCGCCAGTGATGTGGTCGAACTGGTTTTCGAAACGGCACGCACTCGCCAAAATCTGTTTACAGAACGCGCCACCAGTTTGTACTTCAACACACCCGATGGCTCAGAAATGATTGTGTATCTGGCCTCCGGGACTCACACCAACGAAGAAGACAAACAACTACTCGAGCTGTTTTCTACCAATATAGCGGCATGCATCGATAACGTAAGACTGCTTGAGCAACGCCACGAATATGCCTATCTCGACCAGTTGCTACACATTCCCAATCGGCTGTCTTTTTTGCAGGCCATCGACAGCCAACTGATCCATCAGAAGGATAACCAACTCGTCGTACTCATCGATATAGACCAGTTTGGCGCACTCAACGATACCATTGGCACACAGAATGGTGACCGTTTACTTAAACAGGTTGCCCTGCGCTTGCAGCAGCGCTTTAAGAACCAGATGGTCGCGCGCATTTCGGGCGATACCTTTGCCATTCTTGGCGATAGCGACCTGTTGCGCCCCGAGAACGTCGCCGCCACCTTCGAAGAACCCTTTACCATTGCCAAAAACCTGCACATGCTGAGCGCCACTCAGGGGCGTGTGGAGGCGCACAGTCAAGACAAAGCCACCGACGTGATTGCACAAGCCAATGTTGCCCTAAAGCGCGCCAAACAAACCCTGCGTGGCGGGTATCAAAACTTCCATCAGAACATGCTCAAAGAAACCGAAAGTCGGGTGCAGCTCTTACAGGGACTGCGACAGGCTTTCGATCACAAGCGGCTGTTTATGGTTTTTCAGCCAAAGGTAGAGCTGGCATCCCTAGAAGTAACCGGCTTTGAGGCTTTAATGCGCTGGCGCACAGATGAGGGTCTGTATGTAGCTCCGATGGAATTCATCCCTGTTGCCGAGAGCTCCGGGCTAATAGTGCCACTGGGCGAATGGGCCTTGCGAGTATCGCTGGTACGCATTGGGCAATTGCGGCGCGACAGTGGGCTCAACCTGCACGTGTCAGTCAATGTTTCCATGGTGCAATTTGCCCACCCCAATTTTTTAGACATGCTCGACGAAGCGCTGAGTTTTGCCGAAGCCGATGCCAGCTGGCTGGAAATCGAAATTACCGAATCGTTTGCCATGCATGATCAGACCGCTGTGCAAAAACTGGTTAACGAAATCGACCGGCGGGGAATTCGCATCAGTATCGACGACTTTGGTACCGGTTTTTCCTCATTGAGTTACCTCGAGAATCTCAATGTGCACAGCCTGAAAATCGACAAAAGCTTTGTAGATCGCATCGCAGATGGACAGGCTGATACGCGCATCCCCGAAACCATCCTTAACCTCGGCAGTGCCCTGCAGTTGGACGTGGTCGCCGAAGGCATCGAAACCGAAGCTCAAATGGAGTGGTTTCGTAACCGGGGGTGTGGGCATGGACAAGGCTACTTCTTTGCCAAACCCCTGCCCGAGAACAAAGTCAAAGAATGGTTAATGGAATACCAGAAAGGATTGCCAACGAGAGGAAGCAATACATGAGGCGACAGAAGTTGTGGTGGTCGCACCTCAGAATTTTCTTATTTTGCCTGAGCCTTACAGCCTGCAGCAATGACGATCCCATCACCTTCGGTTTTGTGGGAGGTCTTTCCGGACCAGTATCGGATCTCGGCGGGCCGTCTCGCAACGGAATGCTGTTGGCGATAGAGGCAGCCAACGCCAATGGCGGCATTGATGGGCGCCGCATACACACGATTATTCGCGATGACAAACAAGACCCCGAGCGAGCACAGGAAGTTGTGCGGGAGTTGCTCAAACGCAAGGTTGATGTCATTATCGGGCCGATGACCAGCGCCATGGCCATGGCGGTGATTGACCAGGTTAATGCGGCACAAACCCTGATGATGGGGGTGACCGTTACCACCGATCAGCTATCGGGCATTGATGATTATTTTATGCGCTGTCTGGCGAGCACCGGCATACACAGCGCTAAAGTTGCTGAGTATCTGTATACGCAAAAAGAATATCGCTCCTTCTCTGCGCTTGTCGACACGTCCAATGCCAGTTACACACAAAGCTGGATCACCAATTTTTCGAATCATTTTCGCAGCCTGGGCGGCAAAGAAGATCAGGTTCTCAGTTTTCACAGTGGCGACCAAAACGCCATGGTGGAAGTTGCCTCGCAATTGAGTCAAAGCGGTAGCGATATCGTTTTACTGGTGAGCAATGCCCTGGACGCCGCCGTGATGGCCAAACTGCTGCGCACCGAGAACAGCAACATCAATCTGGCCGTTGCCGAATGGGCAGGCACTGAACGCCTGGTTGAACTGGGTGGCCGTCATGTGGAAGGTACTGTAGTTCCGCAATATATCGACAGGGAAAGCACCAAACCCGGGTTTCTGGAATATCGTGACACCTATCAGGCGCGTTTCAGCCACACCCCGGGGTTTCCCAGCATGATCGCCTACGACGCCACTAACATAGTGCTAAGCGCGCTTAAACAAAACCCAGACCCATCGAAACTCAAAGAAACCATTCTGGCTATCCGTCACTTTAAAGGCCTCAGCGGTCCCATAACTTTCGATGACTATGGCGACGGCAGTGGTTTAACCTTTATTACCGAAATCAAGAACGGGCGCTATCGCGTACAAGCGAGCCAGTAATGAGCACCAGCAAGCGGCCCTTAACCTTCGAACTGCTCAAACAACTCGCCCTGGTCGCGGCCATTCCTCTGGTCGTCACCGCCGCATTTTTTATCTGGCAACTGTACCCGCAACTTAAAGACAATGTGGCCTTGGAGCAACAGGTATTTGCCGATCTCGTCGCCGAACGCAGCGAAGAGTTTTTGCAGACAGCCGAAGAACAAGTGGCATTTTTTCTCCCCATTCTTGAGCAAAGCCCAAGTGATAAACAAACACTGGCCTTGCTCGACCAGTTTATTCAATCCAGTCGCTTTTTTGATTCAGTTTATTTGTTGGATTACTTCGGTATCGTAACGCACATCAGCAATCGGAACAGTGACCTGAATTTAACCCAGGAATTATATCAGGGTATCGATGTGTCGAAGTCTCCGTTGATTCGCAGCTCCCAAACACTGACAACAGCCAGTTGGAGTGATGTATTTTTATCGGTCGTGACCAGCCGGCTCTCGATCGCCTATCGCACCCCCTTCAATCAGCACACGCTGGTAGGAGAACTCGCTATCGACCGCCTGCCACATCTCAGTCAAAAGCTTTCGGAGCAAGGGCAATTAGTAATGATTCTCGACCAGTATGGCCAGCTAATCGCCCATCCCGACCCGGAACTCAGTCAACAGCAAATCAACTTGAGCAATCTCCCCTTTTTTCTCAATTATCAAAGCAGTCGTGTTAAATCCAGTGAGTTCACGCTGGGCGATAATCATTACTTTGGCTCCATGGTGCGCATGCAAGCCCCACCCTGGTATGTGATCGTGGCACAGGATCAGAAACAGTTTACGGCGGCCCTGTACAAAACCGTAAATCTTTGGCTAATCTCAATCATCGTCATCGTACTCACCGCCATGGTGATTGCGTATCGACGTGCCCGCCAGTTTTCCAAACGCTTTGAACGCCTGATT
Source organism: Oleiphilaceae bacterium (assembly GCA_041589495.1). Taxonomy (GTDB): domain Bacteria; phylum Pseudomonadota; class Gammaproteobacteria; order Pseudomonadales; family Oleiphilaceae; genus PZPK01. The sequence goes on from JBFHVM010000089.1 coordinate 5,097, forward strand.
CAGCATGCCCGCGATGTCGCCAAAGGACATTATGACAGTGAGTCTAGCCCGACACCCATACAGGAATTTCAGGAATTATCGTCGAGTCTGACCAACATGGCGCATGCCATCGAAAATCGCGAGCGCACCCTGCAAACCAAGGAGCAACAACTGCGAAATACTCTCGAAAGTGCGCCCAACGTGGCGGTGCAGTGGTATGACGACAAGGGCCGTGTAAACTATTGGAACGACGCCTCTCAGCATATCTTTGGCTACACCGCCAAGGAGGCCATGGGCAAACGCCTGGACAAGCTGATCTTTTCACCGCGCCCGACCGCCGAGTTCAATATACATCTGCAAAAAGTAGCCTGTGGTGAGGCCACCAGTCGCGAGTTTGAATTACCTTTTCACGACAAAACGGGCAAGGAAGGTAATATTCGTGGTGCCCTGTTCAGCATTCCCGGCAGTGACGATACCGATCTCTTTGTGTGCATGGCCTTCGATGTCACCAAGCAACGACAGGCCGAAGCGAGCATTCGCGAACTTAATGCCCAACTCGAAGAGCGTGTAAAAGAACGTACGCGCGAACTGAGTCGCTCCAACAAAGAACTGGAGTCGGCCCTGGCCGCCCTTAAAGAAACCATGGAGCAGCTCGTGCAGTCCGAAAAGCTGGCAGCCCTTGGCAGCCTGGTGGCGGGTGTTGCACACGAATTAAACACGCCGATCGGCAATGCCCTCATGGCGGCATCCTCGCTTGAAGACTTTACGCAACGCATCGAAGGCGCATTTAAGGACGGCAAAATGACGCGTAGCTCATTGGCGCAATTTTTGGATGATGCACGTGTCGCCACCGGCATCAGTTCGCGTAATCTGGAACGCGCTTCGGAGCTGATCAGCAGCTTTAAACAGGTCGCGGTCGATCAAAGCAGTTCACAACGCAGGCAATTTGAACTGGGCGAGCTCGTCCACGAGATACTTGTCACGCTACACCCGCAAACCAAAAAAAGAGACGTGTCTTTTGACGTCGATGTGCCAAAACGCGTTGAGCTCGATTCCTATCCCGGCCCCCTAGGCCAGGTAATCAGCAATCTAGTGATGAATGCGGTCACGCACGGTTACAACGAACATCAGCATGGCAAAATAACGATTCGTGCGCTCAGCGAAGACGATACGCTGACGATTGAAGTGTGCGATGAAGGTGTGGGCATTCCGGAGGAAACACAAAGCAAAATCTTTAACCCCTTTTACACCACCCGGCTAGGACAAGGAGGCAGTGGATTAGGACTGCATATTGTCCATAATCTGGTGACCGACTTACTGGGAGGACAAATCGACGTCAAGTCGGTCATCGGGGATGGTACCACCTTCACCATTAAAATTCCGCGCGTCGCACCCGTACAGGCTTTCGACGAGCTGTCACCGCAACCTCCACCACAGGAAAGCAACGAAAAGGAGGATAATTATGACCATCACTGACCCCGAAATGGAGCAACGACTTAGGGACTTAAAACAACGGCGCAACGATTTGCAAGAACGTTTACAATCCATTCGCAAAGACATAGCAGGCGGCCTCAACAAAGACTGGGAAGAACAGGCCATAGAGCTTGAAAACGCCGAAGTGCTTGACGAAATCGCCCGCGTTAGCAGTGAAGAGCTACGTAAAGTGGAACAAGCGATAGAGCGTTTGGAGAAAGCTTTGCAGCATGACTGAGCTCTTATAAGTCGGACGTCTGAGGTCGGATGTCTGACGTGTTTTAAATCGAGGCTACATTTCATGCTAAGTTGCTGGCTTAGGAAGCTTCCCAACCACAATTGCTCAAGCACGTAATTCGTGTAGGTGGGCATGTATGCCAACAAGGCGCTTTACCATCAGCATACAACCATATTCGTGCGGCGGATATTCGGGCTCCGACGGTCGGCCTAAAGGACCGACCTACATGTCATCTATGATGTAAGCGTCAAAGCGAACCAATCTATTGACCTGCAGCTTTAAGCTCCGCATCCAGTGCGGGTGACAAAAATTGGCGTTTGGCTTTTAGCGTCCGACGTCAGACTCCAGACCTCCGACTTATCCTCGCTCCGATATATGGATCTCCCGTTTTCAAATCCGCGTCTCACACAAACTCTTGTCGACTGCACTGGAGGCATTTATGCTGGCCTCCATGTTTATTTTGGGACTTCCTACGCGCACCTTGCGCCTCTGCGTGCTGATCATTTTGATCACCAGCATTCTCGCCGGTTGCCGTTATTGGTCGATGCTGCGCTTTGCCCAGCAGTTCTGTGCTTACGACGAGTCCATGCACGTGCTTATGTCTGGCGATCAAATGCGCCTGGAGTTTTTCACTCCGGTGCTGCCCGAACCGGTATTTACCCGCTATTTCAAAGCCCGTCCAACGCACGCCTCTATATTGGAAAACCAAAACCTGCACCATCGATATGTGCTACGCAATACAGCCGCCACGGCGCATTCCTTTTCTGTTTATGCAGAATTCACACCGGTGTCGAACACGTACCTCTTGGTTTCGGGGCAGCTGGATGCCCCGCTCAGTGCCACCTTTGGCAAAGACTTCGCGCAGACCATTCTGATGGCCGCCTGTACCGAATCCCCCGATCTCGGCCTGAATACCGTTTCGGTTCCCATGCAACTAGACATGCCACCGGATGCTCTGGCCTCGGCCCGCGAAATTAAAAAACTGTTTAGTGACCATCAGGCGCGTTACGATGCGACAACACAAACCCTGCAGGTGACGCTGGATTTTATGTTCATGGCCGAGGATCAGTCCCTACGCTCACAAGAGCGCCCTGTCACACTCTACTTTGGCTTTGAACATGAACGCTGGCAAACGCTGTACGTCAATTACGACCAATATTCGTTATGGCTCGATTTTACCGAAGGGCGAGGACTGCTGCATGCCATCAGGAACTGAATAGTGGCTAGCTACCAACAACCGGCCGCACTGGTCGAGACCACTCTTGAGGTCAAAAAGAGTCGTTTTATTGCCTGGCTTTGCCCCGCTGCTAGTCGCGAAGCGGCAATGGAACATCTCGCCAGAGCGCAAGATCATTACCCCGATGCCCGCCATCATTGTTGGGCCTATTTACTGGGCGCCCCGCACCAGCCGCTCACCATGGCCAGTTCAGACGACGGCGAGCCCTCGGGTACCGCCGGCAAACCGATCCTCAATGTGATGCAGCACAAGCCGGTGGGCGATGCCATGGTCATTGTGTCACGTTATTTTGGTGGTATTAAACTAGGTGCGGGAGGACTGGTGCGCGCCTATTCTCAGGCAGCTCAGCAAGCGTATGATGCAGGCTGCTTTATCCTGCACGAAGCTACCACAGAATGTACTATCACTTGTGGCTTCCATAACGAACAATCTTTGCGTCATTGGTTGGAGATGTACGATGGACAGGTTGTCGAAGCCCATTATGGCGCTGAGGTACAACTCAGCGTTGCAGTTCCCGAAAGCCACGAGAAGGCGCTGCGAAACTGGTGCGCGCAGCGCCCTGATATGCAGATACAAGACTAGTCTACGCGATGCGGTTCCAGCTGAATGCGCTCTATTTTGCTCCCCAACATCACCACTTCACCCTGATAGCGCTGGCCACCCACAGAACTGAAATCGAACACATAGCGACGCGCAAGCAACCAGTTACCGTGTGCATTACGTTGTGGCCGCATACGCTTGAGCACCACGGTATCGTCAAGCAAGCGCAGTGAAAGTTGTTCACAATAGTGTGCAGCCGCTCGCAAGGCGCGGTCTTTGTAGCGACGATTGTTTTGCCAAAGCCAGACAATCACAATCACGACCGCCGTGAGTAAAATAGAGCGCAAGGACATCAGCCCCGGACTCCGTCGTTATCCAAGCGTTGGAAGGTGGTCGTCAACATACCCTCTTGCCAAGTAAGCGTAATGTCATCCCCATCAATCACAGCACTCAGTTCCATATTGCGATTCAATGCATCGACCAGAGGGGCGATCTGCTCTGGAAATAACTGCCACGCGGCACAATTGGCTTTCGCGCGGAACTCAGCCTCAACGCTCTGCCACCATGGCTGAAGATCCTGCCCGCCATAAGCGAAGATGGTCACTTGCCTGGCCTGCCCCAATGCACGCCTTATACGCTTGCTGTCGGGCGTGCCCAGCTCAATCCAATGCTCAATCTCACCACTCAGGTTCTTTTGCCACAAATCCGGCTCTTCCGTGGTGCTGAGCCCTTTGGTAAAGCTTAGGCTCTCCGCTGCATTCAGCACATAAGCCAGCAGCCTTAACAGCATGCGCTGTGGGGTTTCGCTGGGATGTTGCGCCACTTGCAGCGACACAGAATCGTAATAGTGGCGATTTAGGTCGCTAATATTGAGATGAAAACGAAAAAGGGTTGCGTTCAGGGCCATCGGCGTTCTCAGGGCAAAAACTGTAAACGATAACGGGCATGATCTGCCCATTCAGAACTGGGCGAAGCGACGCTCAGACAGCGCTGATACATGGCCCGGGCCTGGTCCCACCGCCCCAGCTCTTTGTAGTAATCGCCATACAGCAAATATACCCGAGGATTGCGTGGCGCCATGCGTTGGGCCTGATCCAGGTAGCGACTCGCCTGCTTCCATTGCTGCGACACCAAAGCCGCCGAGGCGCGATCAAGTACCTGAGCCAAGGCGCTACCCCTGGCTTTATCTTGTGAGGAGCTTGAGGATGGCGAGCGCGCAGGGTTGCTTGCTGCCGGAGCCCCGATTTGCTCCCTTGCCGACTCCTCAGGTGGGGGCTCATCAGGATATGACTCTACGGGCGAAATACTTGTCGCATCGGGTTGCCCCGGCACCAACATGGGCTGCCGATGCTGACTGCTACACGCGCCCAACAGTACAACCAGACAAAGAGGCAACAAGCGATTCATCAGAACCATGATTTCAACCAACTCCTGAAACTGGTAAAGCCACTGGCACAGGCGGCCCGCTGTACATTTTTCGGTTCACCCCACATGGGAACAGGCCGGGCTCCGCGACACTGCTCTTCGGTCAGTGCACCGCGTTCATCATCATACCAGACATAGTCGATCTCTGCGGGTCGCGTCATGCTCAGTGGGTACTGAGGCAAACGCCTGAATAGATCGGTCCATACACGCAACGCCCCACTGGCTCCCGTGAGCCGTGTGGGCTGATTATCGTCGCGCCCCATCCAGACAACACCGAGATAGTCACCGGAGAATCCGGCAAACCAGCTGTCACGAAAATCGTTCGTGGTGCCGGTTTTACCCGCCACATTCAATGCCTCGGGCAGTTGTCGATAGGCCGATTTACCCGTCCCGCTGCGCATGGTTTCCTGCATGGCATGCTGCAGCAAAAAAATCGCCTCGGGTTCTACCACCTGTTCAATTTGCATACTGTAGCGAGAAAGACTCACACCCTCAGCATCGGTCACTTCTCTGATAGCTCGCAGGGGCATATTAAAACCGTTGCCTGCAATCGTCTGATAAAACCGGCTCACTTCGAAGGGCGTCATAGCCTGCGCCCCCAACAACAAAGACGGGTAGGGATTAATATCTGTCGTCACGCCGAGGGTACGCAACATCAACTGCACTTTTGGCACCCCCAACTCCAGGCCAAGACGGGCACTGGGAATATTGAGTGATTGGCTCAAGCCTTCGAGCAAGGTGACCTGACCGCCATCACTGCCATCAAAGTTACCCGGGCTCCAGGTATCTCCGTTACTAAACTCCAACCGGAACGGCGTATTGTCGAGC
>JBFHVM010000090.1:0-10775 GCA_041589495.1 Oleiphilaceae bacterium
TACCTAGCAGGAGTTATGCATGTTTAACCGTGATATGAATATTGCCGATTACGATCCAGAATTATGGCAGTCAATTACTGATGAAGTTCAACGCCAAGAAGACCACATTGAACTGATTGCATCAGAAAACTACACCAGCCCCCGCGTCATGGAAGCTCAGGGTTCTGCACTGACCAACAAATATGCGGAAGGATACCCGGGCAAGCGTTACTACGGTGGCTGTGAGCATGTTGATGTGGTAGAGCAACTGGCGATCGATCGCGCCAAAGAACTGTTCGGTGCTGACTATGCCAACGTACAACCTCATTCCGGTTCTCAAGCCAATGCAGCGGTATACATGGCGTTGTGTCAGCCAGGAGACACCGTATTAGGTATGAGTCTGGCGCACGGTGGTCACCTGACTCACGGTGCGACCGTGAGCTTTTCGGGCCGTATCTACAAAGCGGTTCAGTACGGTCTGAACGAAGCCACCGGCGAGATTGACTACGAGCAAGTTGAACAACTGGCGCGCGAGCACAAGCCCAAAATGATCGTTGCCGGATTTTCTGCTTATTCCCGCGTGGTCGACTGGCAGCGTTTTCGTGATATTGCTGACGAAGTGGGTGCTTACCTGCTGGTCGACATGGCGCACATCGCGGGTCTGGTTGCTGCAGGTGTATACCCCAGCCCGGTCCAAATCGCTGACGTGACCACAACGACTACGCACAAGACCCTGGGTGGCCCTCGTGGCGGTCTGATTATGGCCAAGGCGAACGAAGAGCTCGAAAAGAAACTGAACTTTGCGGTATTCCCGGAAAGCCAGGGTGGTCCTCTGATGCACGTGATCGCAGCGAAGGCGGTGTGCTTCAAAGAAGCCATGTCTGACGACTTTGCCGCGTATCAGAAAGAGGTGGTGGCCAATGCCCAGGCCATGGTGTCGGTGTTTCAGGAACGTGGTTACAAAGTGGTATCCAACGGTACTGACGACCACCTCTTCCTGCTGGACCTGATCGACAAGGATATTACCGGTAAAGATGCAGACGCCGCTCTGGGTCGCGCCAACATCACCGTTAACAAGAACGCGGTACCTAATGATCCCCGTTCGCCATTTGTTACCAGTGGACTGCGCATCGGTACCCCTGCTGTGACCCGTCGTGGATTCAATCAGGATGATTGTCGTGATCTGGCTGGTTGGATGTGTGATGTGTTGGATGCGCTGGTTGCCAACCCTGAAGATGAAAGCGTGATCGATGCGACGCGTGACAAAGTGAAGGCTATCTGCGCACGTTTGCCTGTATACGCCTGATCCGGAAGAGTAAAGCGCTATGCATTGTCCGTTTTGCCATGCCAATGACACCAAGGTGATTGATTCGCGCTTAGTGTCCGAAGGCAAACAGGTACGACGCAGACGTGAATGTCTGTCTTGTCATGAGCGCTTTACGACCTTTGAGTCTGCCGAATTGGTGATGCCGCGAGTGGTTAAGCAAGACGGTACGCGGCAGCCCTTCGATGAAGACAAGCTCAGCCGGGGTGTCACCAAAGCGCTCGAAAAGCGCCCGGTGGGCATCGAAGCGATCGAAACTGCCATCAACAATATCAAGTCGCGTTTACGCGCGACCGGTGAGCGTGAGGTCACCTCCATGATGGTGGGTGAAGAAGTCATGCGTGAGCTGCGTCAGCTGGACGAGGTCGCCTACGTGCGGTTTGCCTCTGTTTATCGCAGCTTTCAGGATATCAATGAGTTCAAGGAAGAAGTTGAACGTTTATCCCGACAGGAGCAGCCGGGCAGTTAAGTCGCCCGGTCTTCTGCTCTGATTCTCAGGAGCCCCTATGTCGCAAGCCTCTTGGAGCGCTGCTGACTATCAATACATGTCCCGTGCCCTACAACTGGCTGCCAAAGGCATGTACTCGACACACCCCAATCCGCGCGTAGGTTGCGTGCTGGTGAAGGATGGTACGCTGGTGGCGGAGGGGTGGCACCGTAAAGCAGGTGAAGCCCACGCCGAGGTCAATGCCCTGCGCGCTGCTGGTGAGCGCGCGCGAGGTGCAACGGCGTACGTAACGCTGGAGCCCTGCAGTCATCAAGGGCGCACGGGGGCCTGTGCCGAGGCCTTGGTGAAGGCGGGGGTTGGGCGTGTGATTGCGGCCATGCAGGATCCTAATCCTCTGGTGGCGGGGCGTGGTTTTGAGATTCTGCGCAGAGCCGGAATTGCCTGTGAACACGGACTATTGGTTGCGCAGGCGCAGGCGCTCAATCCGGGTTTTATTTCCCGTATGCAGCGGCAGCGCCCTTACGTAAGGGTTAAACTGGCTTCGAGTCTGGATGGGCGCACGGCCATGGCGTCGGGTGAAAGCAAATGGATCACCGGTGCAGCGGCGCGCGCAGATGTCCAGGGCCTTAGAGCACGAAGCTCGGCGATTGTCACCGCGGCAGGAACCGTTGCCTATGACAACCCTGCCATGACAGTACGGGCGGAGGAATTAACTCGAGAGGATGCGCGCGCGGCCACTGAGCGACAACCGCTGCGCATTGTGCTCGATGACAATGCCACATTAAATGGCAACGAACAGATTTTTACCGAGCCCGGGCCGGTGATGTATTGCGTGCGTAAAGGTGCAGCGATTCGCTCGGCTATGCCCTCTAAAGCGCATATTCAGCTCGTGCACTTTGAGCGTGAGGCAAGTCGCGAACAGTGCTTGAGGCAGTTGCTGGCGCGATTGTCTTCGGAGCATGAGTGCAATGAACTGCTGGTCGAGGCGGGGCCAGGCTTGGCAGGTGCTTTTTTGCAAGCCGGTTTGGTCGATGAATTATGGGTATATATGGCGCCTAAATTGATGGGTAGCGAAGCGAAGCCGCTGGCTGAATTACCTCTGCAGCGCATGGCCGATTGCCTCCAGCTGACCTTGCAGGATGTCACCATGCTGGGTGATGACTTGCGTTTACGTTACCAGCTTGCTGGCGCAGGAGGTCGTTAATGTTTACAGGTATTGTCGAAGCGCGCGGTAAAGTGTTGTCGCGAGAGCAGCGAGGGGAGGATTTGCATTTGCGGTTTGATACCGGAAAGCTCGCGCTGGATGATGTGCAGCTGGGCGACAGTATTGCCGTAAATGGTGTATGTCTCACCGTGGTAAAGCTATACGACAATGGGTTTGCCGCAGATGTGTCGCTTGAATCTCTGCGATTTACCACCATACAGGGCTGGCATAGCGGTTTTCGTGTGAACCTGGAAAAGGCGCTGACGCTTAGTAAGCGTTTGGGTGGGCATCTGGTGAGTGGTCATGTTGATGGTGTGGCGATCATTGCCGAAGTAGCAAGCGAAGGTCGATCCTTGCGCTACACTGTGAAATGCGCCGGGGAGCTGTTGCCCTATATTGCCGCCAAGGGCTCCATCTGTGTTGATGGTGTGAGCTTAACTGTCACGGCTCTGCATGCCGAAGGCTTCGCGCTCAATATTGTTCCGCACACGGCGGAAGAAACCATCATCGCCGATTACAAAGCGGGCACGCAGGTACATATAGAAGTGGACATGATGGCGCGTTATGCAGAGCGCCTGTTGTCTGCCGGAAAACAGAATGGCGAGAGCGGTGGTGTCGATATGGCCATGCTGGCTCGCAATGGGTTTATGCGCTAGGCGCAGAGAATGCTAAACAAGTGGAGGCTCCATGGAGCTTAATACGGTAGAAGAGCTGGTTGAAGATATTCGCCAGGGGAAAATGGTCATTCTCATGGATGATGAAGATCGCGAAAACGAAGGCGATCTGGTGATTGCTGCCGAGCAGGTGCGCCCGGAAGATATCAACTTTATGGCCAAGTATGCGCGCGGTCTCATTTGCCTGACGCTGACACGTGAGCGCTGTGAATTTTTGGGGCTCAATCCCATGGTGCAGGCGAATCACACGCAATTTCATACCAATTTTACGGTCTCCATCGAGGCCGCTGAGGGCGTGACAACCGGTATTTCCGCTGCCGATCGTGCGCATACTGTGCGCGTTGCGGTAGGGCGCCACACCCAGCCAAAAGATATCGTTCAGCCCGGTCACGTTTTCCCCATTGCGGCCCAGCCGGGTGGTGTATTGAGTCGTGCCGGACATACCGAGGCAGGTTGCGATCTGGCACGCATGGCGGGCTTTGAAGCCTCATCGGTGATTGTTGAAATCATGAACGAAGACGGCACCATGGCGCGTCGTCCGGATCTCGAAAAGTTTGCCAAGGAGCATGGTCTCAAGATCGGCACCATCGCCGACATGATTCATTACCGAGCCATGAATGAGCAAACAGTCGAGCAGGTCGAGTCGCACGAGGTGGAGACCGAGCATGGTCCTTTCAAACTGCTGACCTACCGCGATACCCTGCAGGATCAAGTGCATCTGGCCTTTGTGCGGGGTGATCTGAGCACGGTTGAGGCACCGCTGGTGCGCGTACAGTCTCCTGATATATTGCGTGACACGCTGGGGCTCAAACAGCCTGGCTCACAGAGTTGGTCGGTGCAGCGCGCCTTGCAGAAAATCGATCAGGAAGGGGCGGGGGTATTGGTGCTTCTGGCACCGAGTGAGGCCAGCTCGCTGGATGATCGTTTACAGGAGTTTTTTGGCGACTCAGCACCGGTAGCGCCCTCCGGGGCGGGTGCCTATTTGACGGTGGGTACAGGCTCGCAGATACTCAAGGATCTGGGTGTGACCAAGATGCGCCTGTTGAATCCGCCAATGAAGTTCTCGGCGATTTCAGGCTTTGATCTTGAAGTTGTAGAATTTATTCCCTTCGAGGGTTAATCATGCGGGCGATGCGCCAGCATATTTAATTAAGTATTGAAAAGAGTGAACAAAATGGCAAATATCAAAACCTACGAAGGTGATTTTAAGCAGGTGTCCGGCAAGTTTGCCCTAGTGGTTGGGCGATTCAATGCCTTCGTGGTGGAGAGCCTGCTCGAAGGCGCGATTGATGCGCTGGTGCGTCAGGGCATTGCAGAGAGTGATATCGAAATTTACCGTGTGCCGGGTGCCTTTGAAATCCCGCTGGCGGTGAAGCGTGTTGCTGCAACTGGTAAGTATGATGCGATTGTTGCATTGGGTGCTGTGATTCGAGGTGGCACGCCGCACTTTGAATACGTTGCTGGTGAGTGTACGAAAGGCCTGGGTACTTTGTCTCTCGAGTACAATATGCCTGTGGCCTTTGGGGTACTGACGGTCGATACGATTGAGCAGGCAATCGAACGCTCGGGCACGAAGGCCGGCAATAAAGGTGCAGAGGCCGCGATGTCAGCACTCGAAATGTTGCAATTGTTCAACAGCGCAGGCATTTAATCTTGAACGAACAAGCTCCAACTCCTCCAGCCCAGCCAACGACCTCGCAGCGCAAGCGGGCACGGAAGCTGGTTCTGCAAGCTTTGTATCAGTGGCACCTGTCGCAAAACAGTCTGTCGCAGATCGAAGCGGAATTTCGTACCGATAATGACTTCACCAAAGTTGATGCGGCCTACTTTAGCGAGGTGTTTCGCGGCGTTCCGGCACAGCTTTCGGAGCTGGACGGTCATATTGCGCCCTTGTTAGACCGCGCGCTGGATCAGCTCGACCCTATTGAATTGATGCTGTTGCGTATGGGGACGTATGAATTTGCGCACCGTATCGATGTGCCTTATCGCGTGGTGATTAACGAAGCGGTTGAGCTGGCCAAGCAATTTGGTGGCACTGATGGCCACAAGTACATTAATAGTGTGCTCGATAAAATAAGCTTGCGTTTGCGTGCCGTCGAAACGCGTGGCAAGTCATCTTAGTCATTGCGTAGAGGGGGTGGTGTGGGCGAGTTTGAGCTGATCAGGCGTTTTCTCGCTCAAATTGGTGTGCCATCTGATGATCTTGCCCTGGGCATCGGTGACGATTGTGCGCTGATTACACCTCCCGCAGGCTTTCAGTTGTGTTGCTCTCTCGACGCCATGGTCGAGGGAGTGCATTTCCCACAACATTACTCTCCTGTCTATCTGGCGCAGCGTGCACTTTCTGCCGCACTCAGTGATCTTGCTGCCATGGGAGCCCGCGCTTCGCATTATACCCTGTCACTTACCCTGCCAGAGCCAGATCCTGAGTGGCTGGAAGGTTTCGCTAAGGGGCTTGCGGCAGTGTCTGAGCGTTATGCAATATGTCTTGTGGGTGGAGATACCACCAGGGGCCCCCTTGCTTTGGCGGTTCAGGTACATGGGTGGGTTCCTCATGGGCGTGCGATTAAACGCAGTGGCGCAAAACCGGGCGATGTGGTGTTGGTGAGTGGCAGTCTCGGGGCAGCGCGCGCCGCGCTCGAGTTGTTAGCGACCTCGGATCCCTCCGCTGCGCAGGCAGCTTTATTGGGGCGCTATCACCAGCCGCGGCCTCGGCTCGCTTTGGGTCAAAAACTGATGCCCTTTGCCCATGCTGCGATCGATATTTCGGATGGTTTAATGGCTGACGCCGGACACATCGCACAGGCTTCGGCCTGCGAGTTGGTTTTGGATGCACGTAAGATCCCCATGGATGAAGCGTTAAAGCATCTATTTCCGCGCGCGGCGCTCGGATTTGCCTTGCATGGCGGGGACGACTATGAGCTGCTCGTCACTATGCCGGGGCAGGCCTGGAGTGAGGTGCAGGATCAAGACTGGTCTGCTCAGCTGACAGCGATCGGTGAGGTGAGAGCAGGGCAGGGGGTTCGGTTGCAGCATGCGCCAAATACAAACTATCAGGAACAAGCGGGATACCAACATTTTGTCTGATTTGCCGAAACATTTTTTACGCGATCCGGGCCACTTTTTGGCCTTTGGCTTGGGCAGTGGCTGTGCACCGAAAGCGCCGGGTACGTTTGGCACTCTGGCAGCACTTGTCCCTTATCTGCTCGTTCTGCAGTATTTGTCGGCACCGATGCAGTTGCTCGTGATTGTGCTGAGTTTTGTGTTCGGGGTATGGTTGTGCGACAGAGCGTCGAAAGCGCTTGGGGTGCATGATCACGGGGGGATTGTCTGGGACGAGTTTGTTGGCTACTGGATCGCGATGATAGCCGCTCCTGTAGGCTTGGGCTGGGCCTTACTCGGTTTTGCGCTGTTTCGATTATTTGATATCTGGAAGCCCTTTCCCATTAAACTGTTGGATAAAAAAGTGGTAGGCGGGTTCGGGATTATGGTGGATGATGTGTTGGCGGGCGTATACGCGGCGGCTGGTGTTCAGGCCTGTGCTTACTGGCTGATATGACCCAATCGCGGCGGGGCGCCTAGTGGTGCACCTGCGGCAGCTTGCTGACCACTCTTAAAAAGCGGTCCAGGCTGTTGGCCGCCCGTTCTTTGTTGGCGTAGGGCCCGCTGTCAAAGCCTTCCCTTGTGGAGAAGTACCACTTGTTACCAACGCAAAAGAAGCGGTCGCTACGAAAAGGGATCTCGCCATCTTCGCCATTTCTATGCTGTTGATTCATATCTACCTCCGTTGCTTTGTTCTTATTGTGACGGTGCAGTCTTCTGTCTGCCTATAACTGTATCTCAATTTGTGCCGAATTCAATTAATTTGCCTGCTTTTTGGCCATTTACAATGGCGATAGTTTCGCCAGTTGGACGATCACAACTTGTGCCATTAAATTTCTCGATGGCGTTGCATGAGGCACCCTGAGTCGTCACAATCACCCTTTCAACGCATTACGAAGGAACAGGAATGAGTATCTGGATTAGGTTGTTAGCCGTGATTACCCTGATTGGTATGTTGGCTGCATGCAGTGGCAATAAAGTTGTACCTACCTATGAGGGGGCCAAACTGGCGACTGAAAAGCAGGCAGTTCTGACCGCAGGAGACAATATTACGGTTATTTCGGTCAACGGTCTTGAGGTGCCTCGCTATCTGCTCAGCAATATCGAAGTCAATTATGGGTTGAAACCCGGTGTCAACCGCGTTTTGTTTCAATACCGTAGTGTCTGGTCCAAGCATCGTCGCGATGATGATGGGGCGCGCGCAGTTGAAGTCACCTCCCCGACGAGAGAGGTCGTGATTACGGCGCGGGCAGGGGATCGCCTGTATTTTGAGTACCCGCAGGCCGAAACGCGGCGTGAGGCAGAGGCGATGGCACAGCGATTCGAGGCCGTGGTGGTCAATCAGAGTGGTGAGCAGATTGCTCGTTCTTCGGCTCCACAGGTTGTCCCTGCGGAGCAGGAAGCGCAATTGGAGGTGTTGGCTACGGCGGATGCTGCGCCTGCTGTAGTGTCTGTCCCGAGCCCTGTTGCTTTGAGTAGCGGTGCGCCGGCAGCAGTTAGATTGCCCGAGGCCGCTGCATTACCCACGGTCGAAGGGCTTAAGGTATTGTGGGAGCAGGCCAGTGCCGAGGAGAAGAAGGCCTTTTTGAAGTGGGCGTTTCAGTAATGCGTGATAGCGCCGGTGTTTAGCTGGCGCTTTTTGTTTATCTCTCCGGCTTTCCTAAGTGTTCTGCTCTTTTTCGGTTTCTTTAGGTTCTTTTTGGCCAAAAGTCAGCAGACTATTCACCAAACCTACCACATCTTCGATTATGCCATTGCTGGTGGCTTCGTTTTCATCTACCCAAACTGCCTCATCTTCATCCATTAGTTTCAGTATGCGGTCCAGGGCTTCCTGCAGATAATTGGTGAAGGGTTTGTGCTGTACCTCCAGATCGGGGCAGTAGGTGGTGGTGAGACTATATACGCCGTTGTAACTCACGATCATCATGGCCAGCCCAATGCCATCAAAAAGCGGGCTGGCGCAGATATACTGGCATAGTTCGTTGTCCTCAAAATACAGGGGGAACTGCGGGCCTGGTATGTTGGTGATGGGCAGATTGAACATGGGTTTGAATTTCTGCGCCAGCATGAATTCAGAGTAAACGCGGGCAGAAATGGCGGCAACACAAGAGGGTACCAGTTCGGTCAGTCGGTTGGCTGAAATGGCGGCATCGTAAAGTTTTTCGCTCTGTGCGGCCTCGTGAATCAAGCGAATGCGCTTAATTGGGTGTGCTTCGGTGGTGGCAAGCGAGAAGAGGGTTGCGTTGATCTGGTTGCCGGATTTTACATCGAGGCTGGTAGAGCGAACCGAGATGGGTGCCAGCGCGATGAGCGGTGTCTTGGTTTTGGTGCCGTTGTCTTCCAGATAGCGCGATAACGCCTCGGCACATATGCCCATCAGAATGTCGTTGGTTGTGACGTCTTCCAGCTGTTGGCGAATACGCCGCACTTCTTCTGTAGGTATTTCGAGATTATCGATGACCCGCTTGCTGGATATGAACTGGTTGATGGGGGTGGGCGCGACGCTCATCAGGGAGGCGGGCAGGTTAAGTTTTTGCAGGTGCTCGTATAAAAGGCTGTGGAAAGCCGAAGCGGCCGTGTCTTTGGCGAGATGGGCCAGTTTGAGAGGCATTTGCAAGGCGTTGGAATAAGCATTACCCAGCCAGGATGACGATTCGGGAAGTGGTTCGGGAATCCACGGTTCCGGGTCGTCCAATTCAGTGATCTCTGGTGTGACGTGCAAAAGCTGGCTCAGGATGTCTTCGCCTGTGGCGCCGTCTACAGCGGTGATGTGAACTTTGAGTACCAGGGCAAAGTGCGCGGCGCTGTATTGCGCTTCATGTTCCAGGCCGTCAATGTAAGTCGCACTCCATAGCGGACGGTTACGGTCTAAGGGGGTGCTGAATATTTCTGAGGCGAGTTCGAGCAGGTTACAGGGAGCAGTTAGGTCTTTGAGTGAAACATGACTGACGTGATTGTCGAGATCAAAGTCCGGATCGTCGGACCATACCGGCAGGTCGAGTTTCAGAGGAGTTTCTACCAAACGCTCACGAAAAAATTCTTCATTGTCGAGCTTTGTTGCTAGTATGTCGCGAAAGCGGTTGTAATTGAATCTTGAACGTTTTCCCGGCTTTTTAAAGACAAAGACACCGCCCACATGCAAGGGGCTACGTTCGGTCTCCAAAAGAAGAAAGGAACTGTCCAGCTCTGAAAGGGTTTGCATGCTTTGCACTCGCTTGGTGCGGGGGTAGGCGCCGCCCGCTATTATTCGGTTTTACGCCAAGTATACGATGCTGTGTTAAAAGTGACTATGCGTCAGAGATGAATTGCTAATAAAAGTTTACTTGTCGCGATTTACCGCTAGTTCGGCCAGACCTTGCATGGCTTGCTTGTAGCGGGAGTCGGGCAGGTAGGTGAGTGCCTCAAATGCTTTGGTCTGGCAGGATCTGGCAGCTTCGCGCGTATATTCCAGCGCGCCGCATCGCTCCACCGCGGCAGCAATGGCTTCGATTTGACTGTCATCCCCTTTGCGGATTGCCTGGCGAATCAGGCGGATTTCGTCTTCATTACCGTGTTTCAGGGTATGGATGAGCGGCAGGGTGGGTTTGCCTTCAGCCAGATCATCGCCGACATTTTTGCCCATGGTTGCGCTATCGCCACAATAGTCCAGCACGTCGTCTATCAGCTGGAAGGCCAGGCCTACCTGCAGGCCAAATTCCTGCAAGGCCGCGCGTTGCGCTATCGGTGCTTCGCATAAAGCCGCGGCACTGTGGGTGGCCGCTTCAAATAGCATGGCGGTTTTGTTTTTGATGACCTCAAAGTAGGCTTCCTCGCTCACGTCGGGATTTTTACAGTTCATCAACTGAAAAACTTCACCTTCCGCGATGATGTTTGTTGCCTTGGACAGAATGTCCATAATGTCCATGTTGCGAATGTCGACCATCATCTGGAAGGCGCGGGAGTACAGAAAATCGCCAACGAGCACGCTGGGGGCGTTGCCCCATTTTGCATTGGCGGTGGCCTTGCCCCTGCGCAGGTCGGAGGTGTCTACAACGTCGTCGTGCA
>JBFHVM010000091.1:0-10720 GCA_041589495.1 Oleiphilaceae bacterium
CGTGTTTTAAAGGCCTCGACCAACGCGGGAATTTCACCCGATACGTAAGCCACCAGATCGGCGATATCCTGATTCATCAAAATCGAACCATCGATCACGCGATTCAACATGTTCTCGATAGCCCATGCCGTCTCACCGATGTCTTCCGCACCCACCATACGACCACTGCCTTTTAGCGTGTGGTAAGCGCGACGCAGTTCTGCCAGCGCCTCCTGGTTATCGTGCTCGGCCAGGAAAGTGGGTAAATACTGCTGAATAGTCTCGGAAACCTCTTCGGCTTCCTCAATAAAGATTTCGAGGATCTCGTCGTCAATCAGATCATCGTCATCATCGGCTGCCGTCTCCGGCACACTGGCGGGTGTCGGTTCCGCCGCCGACTCTTCCGCCGCTGGTGCAGGTGCTTCGACAACTTCCTCAGGTTCAGCTGTTTGCTTAACTTCAGCTTTACTCTTAGTGCTAGACTCAGCTCTGGTATCTCCGGAATCCCCGCCTTTTAACAGACGGTCTGTCAGCATCTCGGCACGTTCGATCAGATGACGATAGCCTTCCACTGGATTCTGTTGCGAGAAGGCATCGACCAGCGCGGGCAGATGGTCCATCACCAGATCGATAAAGTCGCAGACTTCAGGCGTGGCATATTCAGATTTGTCGAGATATTTGTTAAGCAGGTTTTCAACCGACCAGGCTAGATCACCAATTTCACTGGCGCCTACCAGTCGGCCACTACCTTTAAGTGTGTGGAAAGCACGGCGCAATTCCGCCAATGCCGGCATATTCTCATAATTGTCTCGCAGCGAACGCATAGCGGCATGAATTTCCACCATCACTTCTTGCGCTTCTTCGACAAAAATTTCCAGAATCTCTTCGTCGATCAAACCTTCATCGCTCTGCTTGGCAACCGCATCGGGCGATTCAGCCGCCACCTCAGAAGTATGGTGAACCGATACCGTCGGTGCAGCCTCCTCTGTCGTATCGGCACTAAATTGACCGGAGGGGTAACCCAGTGAAGCAACACTTTCCTCGGCCACCTTCAGAATGCGGTCGTTATCCTGTGCACCCTCTGCCAGGCGTTCCATGTAATATTCAATACTGGTAATGGCATCGGCGAGGCGATCAAGCTGTTGCCAGTCGGGCACAGCCTTGGCCGTTAAAATGGCTTCGCGAATATAACGACTGCAAGCCTCAAGCAGCGTGGCTGCCTTGGGCAGGGGAATAATCTGCAAGCCACCACGGATGCTGTCGAGCAGGTCGGGAACATCTTCTATCTCGGCATGATCCCATTGCGATGCGATAAAGCTGACAATGCTGTTTTTCGCCTGTTCCAGACCATTCCGCGACTCAAAAATTACCGCATTGTGGGCGTTTTCGAATTGCTCCTGTGGCACCACAAATCCATCGCCTTCACCGGCTTCTGCAGCGCGCGGATCTTCGGTCAGGGAAGCCAGACTGGCTTCGACATATAGCAGAGAACCGGCCATATCCATCAACACCTGATCATCGGCAGGTTCGCTGGTGGCAGTGATCTGCTCGATTTTCTCGATGAGCTCAAGTACGGCTTTACGGGCTACGCCCAAGCCCAAAATGGCGATGGTATTAGCGATCTGATTGAGGGCTGGCAATAGCTCTGCCAGATCCTGATTGTCTTTGTTGCTATCACGCACGTAAAGATCGAGACGATCTTTGACCATATTCAATTCGTCACTGAGTGCGTCGACCACAGAATGCATGGTCTCTTTGCCGGGACCCGCCATCTTCTGGCGTTCCTCGTCCACTTCCTCTTCACTCGGCAAGGCCTGATCAAGTGCAAAAGCCTGTCGCAGTTCGCCAATACGCTTACTGCTTACATCGGTCTTGGCAACGTAATACAACAGGTTCTTGAGCAGATCAGCAGGAAGTTCTTCACTCAGAATCGTGTCACGCTCGTCGATCATGCGCTTAATGTGGTGATCAAGCTCACGCAATAACTGTTTGGTGGCCGAGCCAATACCTTCTGGCGCATCCTGAATTGCATCTAGAAAACCAACCGCTACCCACCACAATTTACCAATCGGCGATCCCTGACAAAACTTTTCGAGACGGGCCAAAACTTTATAGAGATAGGCGAAGTTATTACTCAGTTCCTGGTTGCGAATAATTCCGGCCAGAGAAAACTGGAACATTTGACGCAATTTACGCAGATTGGCGATCACCTGCTCGTCCTGCATGCGCTGATTATGCTCGGGGTTGGGCGGCGTCATTGCGACACTCAAATCCGGAGTAAACAGCGAAGTATCGGACAGCAATGGCTGACTTTGCAGGGCGCGAATATCGTTAAGAATGGGCAGTAATATGACAGGAAGATCGCGCTGGCCCGTTTGAATGTGTTCCAGGTAATTTTCGAGTTGTAGCAAGGACTCCATGAGCACCTGCTGTGCTTCTTCTACACTGGTGACGGTCTGGTCGAGCATGGCCTGGCAGAGTTTTTCCATCTCTTCTGCCAGCAGTGCAGCACCGTAAAACTCAACCATTTGCAGAGAGCCATGCACCTGATGGATGTAGTTCAGGCAAAAGGTGATTTGCGTGCTGTCCTGATCATTTTCTACAAATGCCTCAAGTGCTGTCCGCGCCTGAGTCAGTGTCTGTTCGATCTCGCCTTTGACCCAGTCTAGGGCGATGTAGTCATGGTTATCAGCCATAACTTCTCCGGTTAATGCGTTGTATGTTGCGTGGCAGCTCGCCGACGAAATGCCAGAGTTGTGTTGTCCGAAACGCGCTCCACCTTGTCATTGCGCCAGGAAGTTGCTTCTCCCTGACCAATGATAAGCACACCCTCGGGTGCGAGTCGGTCTACCAGTGCATCAAGAATTCGGTGGATGCGTTCCTTCCGAAAATAAATCAGCACATTCTGGCAATAAATAATATGCATGTTGCGCAGGGGGCTTTTGTCTATTTCGATCATGTTGGTCATGCTGAAACAGACGCGTTGCCGTATTTCATCTTTCACGCAGAACAGCTCATTTTCGTCCGCGTCGAAATAGTCCCCTATCCAGGCTTGGGGTAAATCCAGTAATTTGCGTCGTCCGTAGCAACCCTCCCGAGCCTTACTCAGTGCCGGCAGACTAATATCGGTAGCGCTGACACCGTAAGACACCGGCAGTTGACGATGGGTGAAAGCATGGTGCGCACTCATGGCCAGGGTGTAGGGTTCCTCACCGGTACTGCAACCAACGCTCCAGATGTTCAGCGGCCCGCTCACCGCTGCGTCATCGAGAAAACCATCGATGATCTGAGCATAAAGAGACAATGACTCGGGATTTCGATAAAAGCGCGTTTCCTGCACCGTGATGCGATCGAGCAGAATATTCCACTCCATAATGCCTGCCGGTTTAGCCTCGACAATCGCGAAGTACTGGTCGTAATCATCGCAGTCAATCTCACGCATACGAATACTGAGATTGGACTGCAACAGAGACTTGCGCTCCACGGGAATATACATGCCAGTGCGTTCTTCGAGCAGGGCCTGCCAGCGCCAGAATTGCGCATCGCTAAGTGTCGCCCGGGGCGCCTGCTCCCATCCCATAATCAAGCCTTCAATCTGACGTTCGCTGTAAAGTTGCACGATTTAATCTCGCGTTGGCCAACCTTTAAGCGACATTTGCAGCATCAGCCGCGGGCTGATCACTATCTCCGTCATCTGCAGGCAGTTTGAAGCCCGATACCGATGCACGCAGCTGGCTCGCCATTTCGGCCAGGTTACCGATCGACTTGGCCGTTGCATTGGTACCTGAAGACGTTTGCGAGGTAATTTCCTGAATAACGTTCATCGTATTGGAAATATGACCCGCAGACAGAGACTGCTGACGCGAGGCATTAGAGATGTTCTGAATCAGGTCGGCAAGGTTCATCGATACTGTTTCGATTTCTTCCAGTGCAACACCCGCATCCTGTGCCAGTCGAGCACCCCGCACCACTTCCGCCGTGGTGTGCTCCATCGAGATAACCGCTTCGTTGGTATCGGTCTGGGTTGTTTTCACCAATGCTTCGATCTGCTTGGTGGCTGCAGAAGAACGTTCTGCGAGGCGCTGTACCTCGTCCGCAACAACCGCGAAGCCTCGACCTGCATCACCGGCCATCGATGCCTGGATCGCTGCGTTAAGCGAGAGGATGTTGGTTTGGTCTGCAATGTCGTTGATCAGGGATACGATGTCACCGATTTCCTGTGAGGACTCACCCAGACGTTTAATACGTTTGGAGGTTTCCTGAATTTGTTCACGAATCGTATCCATACCGTGGATTGTGTTCTGTACCATTTCGGCGCCTTTCTTGGCGATCTCTACCGACCGCTCGGCAACCGCGGCGGATTCGGCAGCGTTAGAAGATACCTGATCGATCGACACGGCCATTTCGTTTACAGCGGCAGAGGCACCGGCAATTTCCTGCGCCTGGTGCTCGGCAGAATCAGCCAGATGCATGGCGGTGCTCTGTGTTTCCTGAGCTGAGGAGGCAACCTGCAGCGCCGTATCCCGGATTGCTTTAACCAGTCCGCGCATCTGGTCGATGGCGAAGTTGATGGAATCGGCGATGGCTCCGGTGAAGTCCTCGGTTACCGTGGCTTCCGTGGTGAGGTCACCGTCGGCGAGGTCAGCCAGTTCGTCAAGCAGTCGAAGGATCGCGTTCTGGTTCTGTTCGTTCTGTTCTTCGGTAAGACGCAGTCGGTTCTGACTTTCCTGATACAACAACCAACCGGCAACAATAATCAGGATAATAATGAGTGCCAAAATGAGGTAGGCGAGCGTCGGACTGAAGAAGCGTTCGTCCGCCTGAGTCTGGAAGCTGTTCGCCAGGCTGGTGGTTTCATTCAATAGCGCTATCGAGTTTTCAAAAATGGAGTTGGCTGCATTGCGTACCTTGAACAATTCGGGAGAGGTGTCCAGGATGGCGCGAACGTTACTGTCAACAAACTCGAACAGTTCGGCAATGGCTTCAAGACCATAAATGGCGTCTTCATCGGTAACCTGAGAAATTTCCATGGCCTCGTTACCTTCAAACATGCTGTTCATTACCCGCCCGAACAACATGGCATCCTCACCGAAACGGTTGGCAGCAATGGCTGCGTCTTCATCACCAGTCAGAATGTTGTTGACACTTCGTACAATACGTTCAGCCCGCAGCGACTGACGTTCTGCCACCGAGATCTGATCGGCAGGAGCGTCGTTTTCGAGTAGGATCATTACGACGTCTTCGTACTCAATCTGTAATTGCGGAATAGTTTCGTTCAGCGTTTCAGCAATCTGGTGCAGAGTCAGTACGGTTTCTTCATTTTCGAGAATGCGGTCAGCATTGCGCTCTACTGTTTCCCAACGCGCCGTTACACCCGTTTCTTCGGGCAGATTAGAGGGTGGCAGACCAGTTTCTTCATTGCCGTTGACAATGAGATTGAGCTTGCGTTCAAAGTCATCACGCGACTTTTGCAACTGCTCAAAGGCTTCTTCTTTACCGGCCGCGGCTTCGGTGGCGTTTTTCGCTACCTCCTGAGACAGTACCCGCAGGTCACTCGCGTAACCGGCATACTGTTTGTCATAGTCGCTGTCACGTACAATCATGTACGACACGACAAACAGGGCGAGCAGCAATACCACCAGTAACCCGCCCACCGCTATGATGAGCGTGTTATTGCCCTGATCTGTACTGAATTTTCCAGATAAGATTTTCATGATCCGGCTCCCGGCCTTTCCAATATTGTTAGTGTTTTCAGTTCAGTTGTTAGCGCGAAGTGACCACCGCCACATCGAGAAATTTATCGTCTTCCGTCAGCGCAAAGGAATCAAAGACATGCCACTCTACGTCACTCTTGCTGTAGGCGCCCTTGATATAAGGCTGAATCGATGGTGGCAGGTTACTCGCCGCCGCCTCGTGAAAACTTTCTTTAGGGAAATACTGCATACCCAGCACACTGTCGACAATGAAGCCGCTTAATACTTCTCCGTGCTCAATCACCAGCACGCGCTTTTCACGACTTTTCACCGAGGCATGGTTTAATCCAAAGAAGCGCGCCAGATCCATAATGGGTAACAGGCGACCGCGCACATTGGCGACCCCCATCATCCAGTTTTTTACGCCCGGCACGGCGGTATATTTTGGCAAGTGCAGTAATTCAGAGACGGAGCCCATGGGCGAGACATAATACACACCATCAATGGTGAATCCGATTCCGTTCCATAGTTCAACCGCTTCGTCCTGGGCGGGCAGCCCCGCTGCCAGCGCAACGCTGCGCCGTGCAATTTCGGCGAGCGTTTCGAAGGGTGATTGACTTGTTGCCATGGGTATCGACCAGCCTTAACCCAACAATTCGTTGATAGTCTGGGTGAGGCTGTCTTCATTGACGGGTTTCACCAGGTAGCCTTTGGCTCCCTGTCGCGTCCCCCATACCCGATCGGTTTCCTGATCTTTGGTGGTCACGATAATCACGGGAATGTCCGCAGTTTCGGGCGCGCGCGTGAGCTGTCGTGTGGCCTGAAAACCGTTCAGTCCAGGCATGACCACATCCATCAGGATCAGGTCCGGCTGTTCTGAACGCGCTACGGCAACACCGTCCGCACCATTATCTGCGGTAATCACTTCGTGCTGGTGTTTTTCCAGTATTGTGGAAATTTTACGAATTTCGGTAGGCGAGTCGTCTACGATTAATATGCGAGCCATGGTTCCCCCAAGCAAACTCTCTTACTGCCCAGAGCAGTTTGATTTAACGATATAAACACTTAACTTCCCGGCATGTGATTGCGGATTGTATTCAACAACTCGTCCTTGCTGAACGGCTTGGTGAGATACTGGTCCGAACCAACAATGCGGCCCTTGGCCTTGTCGAACAAACCATCCTTACTCGACAACATGATGACCGGCGTCGATTTAAAGGCACTGTTGTTCTTGATCAGGGCGCAGGTTTGGTAACCGTCCAGCCGCGGCATCATAATATCCACAAAGATGATATCAGGATGGGAGTCCGCGATTTTAGCCAGGGCATCGAAGCCATCTGTTGCGGTGATAACGGTACAACCGACCTTCTTGAGAAGTGTTTCGGCCGTGCGACGAATAGTTTTACTATCGTCGATTACCATTATTTTAAGGTTTTCGAAATTTTCATCCATTCTTTAGCAGCCTGGGGCACTTGCAGATTACGCTCGGACCCACACATTACAGTGGTGCGGGTACACGACACCTCGCTCGATTTTCATCGAACATAAATTCACTATAGACCAATATGTTAAAAGCGTTTTCTAATATTAATTCACGAAGCACAAGATAAGCTCTTATTATTTATAGTGTAATAAGAAAATGTTGGAAAGCTTAAGTTGTATCTAAATGTAATGGCTCGGAATATGAACTAGAATTTCGCTTCTTTTTTCGGTGCCTCAAGCGGAACTCACTGCCGGTCAGTGTTGACGGCGCGAGAACCAACAGCAACCTAAACTGGTCTCAGTTAATTTAAGACTAGTACAAAAATTTTGTTTAGCAGGATTTAAATGACGATAAAGTTGGGAATCGTGATGGACCCCATATCATCCATCAACATCAAAAAAGACAGCTCCTTTGCGATGGCCCTTGCCGCCCAGAAAAAAGGCTGGGATCTGTTCTACATCGAGATGGATGATTTGTACCTGGAACAGGGCAGGGCCATGGCCCGCATGCGGCGCCTGCGGGTAGAGCGTGATGCGCATAACTGGTTTGAGCTGGACGCTCCCGAAGAGCTGCCACTTGCCAGCCTGCAGGTGATTCTGATGCGCAAGGATCCTCCGGTCGATGCCGAATTTATCTATGCCACACACATTCTGGAACGCGCTGAAAACGAAGGGACGCTTGTCGTCAATAAAGCGCGTTCTCTGCGAGACTGCAACGAAAAACTGTATGCCACAGCCTTCCCTGAGTGCTGTCCACCTGTACTGGTATCTCGCGACCCGGCACGGCTCAAGGCCTTTCATGCACAGCACGGCGATGTCATTTTTAAACCTTTGGACGGTATGGGCGGCAAATCCATCTTTCGGGTGAAACAGGATGATCCTAATCTGTCAGTGATTCTCGAAACACTCACCGATCATGGTCAGCAGCAAATCATGGCCCAAAGCTATTTGCCGGAAATTAAAGAAGGCGACAAGCGCATTCTGATTATTGATGGCCAGCCCGTTGATTATGCATTGGCTCGCATACCGAGCAGCGGCGAAAGTCGGGGCAATCTGGCGGCTGGCGGGCGCGGTGTCGCGGTCCCTCTCACCGATCGGGATCGCTGGATCGTAGACCAGATTAAAGAAGATCTGGCAGCGCGCGACTTACTGTTTGTGGGAATCGACGTGATCGGCAACTACCTGACTGAAATCAATGTCACCAGCCCCACCTGTATTCAGGAACTGGACCAGGCTTGCCAGCTGGATATAGCGGGTGATCTAATGGGCGCGATTGCGCAGCGCTTGGCGCAAATCAAACAACCATAAGATTTCAGCAGCAGGAGTTTGCACGCGTGTCCTTACTTGTCGAACATGGTGTGGGAGCAGGAGATCGCCTCAGCTTCACATTATTTTTGGCGGTCGCGCTGCACGCCCTGATCGTGCTACCCGACTTTATTGCCGAAGACCCCAAACCGGCCGCGCAGACTATGGAGATCACTCTGTCGCGCATTGACGACCAGAAAGAACGCAAAGAAGCTGACTTTCTCGCCGCTACCAACCAGATAGGCAGCGGCAGTGAGGCCGAAAAAGCGCAACTGGCAACGCCAACGCCCGTCCCCGAAATACTGCCGGGCGAACAGACTGCAGCGGCGCCGCCGCCACCACAAGCGACACAACAAGAGCAGAAAAAAGCGACTTTGACTTCGACCGAGGGTCAGCGTCGTCGCCCCTCACTGTTTGAACGTGCCCAACAGAAAAAACAGGACAGCGCCGAAACGCCTCAGCAATCCATTCTGGAACGCAGCCTGGAAATCGCCGCACTTGAGGCCAGTCTGAGTAATCAGCTGCAGAGCTATGCCCGACGTCCGCGCGTCACGCGACTCACCGCAGCCGATACCATGAAGGCAGTCGATGCCCGCTACGTGGAATCGGTCGTCAGCAAAATAGAGCGCCGCGGTCGTCAATATTTTCCAACCGACAATAATCGTAAGCTCTATGGCAAATTACGGGTACTGATCTCCATCTACGCCGATGGCTCCATCCGTGAAATTGAAGTATTGGAAAGTTCCGGTAATCTCGTTCTGGACGCCAAAACCCACGATATCATTCGCCGCGCCGCACCCTTTCCTCATTTCCCGAAAGAAGTACGTCGTGAACGCGATGTATTGGATCTGATACGCACGTTTTCCTATCAGCCCTCGGGCGTCTCCAGCTTTTAAGAGGTGGCGCTTTACTGCTTGCCAAATTCAGCAAGGCTAGTGATACTTACCACATGACTGACCAAGCACCCAACTTGCAGAATCATTTCCTCATCGCCATGCCGCAGCTCATGGACCCGAATTTCAGCGGCACCATTACCTATTTGTGTGAACATAACGAACATGGCGCCATGGGCATTGTGATCAATCGCCCCACCGATCTCAGCCTCAAGGATATTCTAGCGCAGCTGGATATTCCGCTGGAGTCCGACGACCAGATTCTCTATGCCGGTGGCCCGGTGCAGCTGGAAAGAGGCTTTGTACTCCACACCGACACGCGGGATTGGCAATCCACTATGCAAATCACACCGCATATTAGACTGACCACCTCAAAAGACATTCTCAGTGCGATTGCATCCGGTGAAGGCCCCGATGACTTTTTGATCGCTCTGGGCTATGCCGGCTGGGGCGCGGGTCAACTGGAGCAGGAACTGGCAGAGAATGCCTGGCTGACCTGTCGGGCCAATCACGAAGTACTGTTTAACACCCCCGACGATGACAAATTCCATGAGGCCATGGCCATTTTGGGTATCGACTCCGCCCAACTAAATGGCCAGATTGGTCATGCCTGAGGCTTCACCACCACGCACGTATCTGGCATTCGACTTCGGCGTCAAACGATTTGGCGTAGCCGTGGGCAACACCCTGCTGCGCTCGGCGCGCGAGCTACCGCCTATCAAAGCCAAAGATGGTATCCCCGACTGGGCACGTATTGCAGCCTGCATTAAGGAGTGGCAACCTCATGGCTGCGTGGTAGGGCTGCCTCTCAACATGGACGGTAGCGAAAGCGAGATGAGCCTGCGCGCAAAAAAATTTGGCAAGCGCCTCAAAGGACGCTTTAATCTGCCCGTCGCGATGATGGACGAACGTTTAAGTAGCTTTGAAGCCAAGCAACATGTGCGTGACAATCAGGGACATACTGATTTTGGTGAGCACTCCGTTGATGGCGCCGCTGCCTGCCTCATTCTCGAAAGCTGGTTCAACGAACAGGATTCACCCCATGCATGACAGTAAAACCGTGGAGACACTGCTGCACTCCATGGCTCAGGAACTGGAACAATACCTCACGCAGCATGCAATTAATGACTACGAAATGGTCGGCATACGCACCGGTGGCGTCTGGGTAGCCGAAGCCATACAACAGCGCTTGCATGCGGAACGGCAGATTGGCGAACTCGATATCTCCTTTTATCGGGACGACTTTACCCAAATTGGCCTTAACCCCAGGGTACGCCCATCCAGCCTGCCTTTTGCCACCGAAGGCAAACATATCATTCTGTTCGATGACGTACTGATGTCGGGCCGCACCGTACGGGCTGCCATGAA
>JBFHVM010000092.1:0-10688 GCA_041589495.1 Oleiphilaceae bacterium
CCCCCACTGCAGAAAGCGCCCACCCAATAACACGGCCGACACCAGATAAATTTCCCCACACATGCCAGTAAGGTAAGGGAACACACTGATCGCGATCAGAATCAGGGTATACAGAATAATGTGCAATTTGGTGAAGCGTTCACCATGCGTGACGGGCAGCATGGGAATGCCTACCTCGGCGTACTCGGCTTTACGGTGAATAGCCAGCGCCCAGAAGTGAGGTGGCGTCCACGCAAAAATAATGAGTACCAACAATAAGGCATCGGCTTCGATAGTACCGGTCACCGAAGTCCAGCCCAAGAGCGGCGGCGCTGCACCAGCCAGACCGCCTATGACGATATTTTGTGGCGTTGCCCGCTTTAGCCATAATGTATAGATGACGGCATACCCCACCAGCGATCCCAGCGTTAACCAGGCGGTTAGCGCATTGATCCACACCATCAATATGGCCATGCCCAATGCACCGATGACCGACGCGAACAGCAAGGCACTCTGTGCATCCACCTTACCCTGCGCGACGGGACGATTGCGTGTGCGCGCCATATAAGCATCAATGCGGCGATCCACCACATGATTGATCGCGGCAGCCGAACCCGCCATGAGACCGATGCCTAAATTACCCAGCAGCAACACCTCCCAGCTCGGCAAACTGTAGGTAGCCAGCAACATACCAATCACAGAGGTGAGCAACATGAGCGCCACTACCTTGGGTTTGCAGAGCTCCAGGTAATCGCGCCAGGCGGGTAATTCTCGCTTATACGGCAGGCTGTGTGCTTTCATGGGCAAATTCCCTGTTGTTATTGTTTGGAATACGTTGCAATTGATAGCGCAGGTTGACCATGCTGATCAGCAGCAAGGCTCCCACTGCATTATGGGCGACGGCAATCTCCAAAGGTATCAACCAGATCACATTACTGATACCGAGCACAATCTGGAACAGGAGTATCATTAACATGGCAGACGTCGCTTTTACCATGACGGCATCAGATGTTCGTTGACGCAGCCAGACAAACAGCCCAACCAGATAAACCGTTAATACCAAAGCCCCGATGCGATGCATCATTTGAATCGCGACGCGCGACTCGTTGTCAAACAAACCACCAAGATAATTGGGCCCAATGGTTTGGGTAAAATTAAAGCCTCCCGCCATGTCCATGTCGGGCCACCATTGCGCCTGACAAGTAGGGAAATCACTACCACAGGCCAGCGCCGCATAGTTAGAGGCCGTCCATGCACCCAGGAAAATCTGCCCGACCACTAAAACCAAGCCTAGCATTACCAGTCGACGAGCCTGACTCAGACTCTCATCAAGACCGGTATTCAGCAAAGGGCGCCAGGCTTTCTGGCGTAAGACGAGTAAAAACAGGAGAGACAGGGTCGCAAAACCACCCAGCAAATGCGCCGACACCACCTGCGGCCAGAGCTTCAGGGTAACGGTCCACATCCCAAACAACCCCTGACAAATCACCAGCACCAATAAGCCAAAGGCATGCTTGAAGGGCACAGGGGCTTGCAGCTCCGATGATTGTGCTCGCCGGCGCTTTTGCCGCCAAGCCATGACGGTCAAACCAATAATCAATAAACCCAGCGTGGAGGCCGCATAACGATGAATCATTTCGGGCCAGCCCTTTGCGACTTCAACTGGCGCCTCGGGAAAGCGCGCCTCGGCAATGGCAATTTCTTCGGCAGTCTCGGACACCGTTAAAAAGCCGTAGCAGCCGGGCCAATCAGGGCAGCCCAAGCCGGCATCCACCAGGCGCGTCCAGGCCCCCAACATCACCACCACGACAGCGAAGGCGCAAGATAACACTGAAAGCCGATAAAAACTGCGCGACATACCCAATCCTCAACCTATTTTAGAGAGCTTAAGCAAACGCTTCAGATCATCCATCATGTCGTATCCATCATGCGCACTGGTGTATTGCAGAATCACATTGCCAAGAGGATCCACCAGCCATACCTGCCACGCCTCGCCCGCAACAGGCTGAGCTCCAACAGATGTGGCTTCGCTGGTGAACTGGGTCAATGTTTGCTGATCAACACGCAAACCCAATAATGCAGGATATTCCTGTTCCAACTCCTGCCATTGTGTTGCCGAGAGATCCGCTGCCAGCACACGACCAACCCGTTCATGCTCTCGCCCCATCGCAATATTCACCTGACGCAACTCATGCAAGCGCTCGCGGCACAGCGCATTACAGACCCCTGCCCCGGTAAGCATGAGACTCCATTTAGCCTCACCCTCCTGCAATGCCACCTGAGCCGAAAGACTGCTACGATCGAGCAAGTTGAGCTCCACCGGTGGCCAAAGCAGATTCCCCTTGTTCGTTTTGTCTTGCGGAATGGCCCAGCCGCCAAAATACATGGCAAACGCAAGCAACACCGGTAGCAAGGCTACTCCGAAAATCGCCAACAGCTTGAGGCGATTTTTGTTTACTGTTGTTCTATCCATCACCATCTCATGCGTGGAACCGCTCATTTCTCCACCTCTCCTGTTGCGTTTGCTTGTTGTTCTAATTGAATCTGTTCTTCAACCTGTTCTTTCCGCAGGCGCAGCGTTGCCCAAATCGTCAGCAGGCACAAGGCCAGCGCCATCGCAAACCACTGCACGGCATATCCGTAATGTTTTGCCGCCGAGCCCATTATGATGGGCCAACCCGTTGCCAAGGCACCTGCCTGCTCTTCATCAGCAAGTCTAAACTGCTCCTGACGCAGTAGGCTCACGCCCAGGCTTCGTTCGATCGTGTCCCAATCCAATTGCTGTACACGCCGTGGCCAAGTAGATACTTGCGGCTCCTCTGCCCATACCGGCACTTCACCGTCAGGTGCGTAAAAATAGCCCACGAGATGCACAGCGCCTGCGGGTGTCGCCACCTCTGGCAGGTGATCTCGATAGGGGCTGGCCGGATGCCAGCCACGATTGACCAATATCCGAGACCCTTGATCTAATTTAACCACTTGCAGCACGTCGTAACCCACGCGCCCCTGGCGCAGCTGATTGTCGAGCAAAAATATCTCGTCTTCATACACACCCTGCAGACGATAGGGCCTAAAAGCCCTTTGTGCATGATCACTCATGGTCGCTAGATCAACCGGAGCCAGTTGCATTTGCTCGGCAAACAGGTGACTGCGACTTTGCTTTTGCTCCGCACGATCAAGCTGCCAAAATCCAAGCCCGATGGTGATTGGCAAAAACACGGCACAGAACAGCCAGAACTTCCAAGCGGCCTGCAATTGAACCCTCTCCCATTGCCTTTTTGCTTTTAACAACAGGCGTCCGCAAACTCTTTGAAACTTTGGGGCGAGCCACTTAAACTGCCCATCAAATGCTTACGGAAGTGTTGTTGCTCTGCCTCCTGAATGGCCCGATAAAAACACAGAAAAGGACCCTCCATGTTACTCAAAGCCCTGATTGTCATACTGCTCATCGCCATTCTCATCAGCCTGTTCAGCGGCCTCGTATTTCTGGTCAAAGATGACAGCAAAAGCAAGCGGGTCGCCAATTCTCTGGCTGTACGCGTCAGTCTCGCCATCATCCTTGTTGTGTTGATTTACATTGGGGTAGAAACCGGCGAGCTGAAAGTGAACCCCTCGCCGATACCGGGCTTCTGATTTGCCGTCTATCTAGAGAATGTACACAAAGACAAACAGGCCTACCCAGACCACATCGACAAAGTGCCAATACCAGCATGTGGCCTCAAACCCAAAATGATTGTCTTTGTCGAAGTGCCCTTTGCGAATGCGGAAATACATGATGATCAGCATCAGGGTGCCCAAGGTCACATGCGCACCGTGAAAACCGGTCAGCAAAAAGAAGGTCGTGCCATAAATACCTGACTGCAGAGTCAGATCCATAGTCGTGTAGGCCTCCACATATTCCTCTCCCTGAAAGAAAAGAAACACCAGCCCCAAAGCAATCGTCGCGATCATCCAGGCGCTCAATGCCTGGCGCTTGCCGTCTTTCAGCGCATGGTGAGCAAAAGTGACCGTGACACTGGATGTAATCAGTAGAACCGTATTCAAAAAGGGCAAATGCCAGGGATCAATGACCGCTGATGGCCCGGGGAAAAGCTCCGGGTCCGGATTGGTCAATAGCGGCCAGGTGGCTTCGAACTCAGGCCATAGCAAAGCGCCTGTCGAGGCGTTATGGCCTTCACCATCCAGCCAGGGCACCGCCAGTGTACGAACGTAAAATAGTGCACCAAAAAAGGCAGCAAAAAACATCACTTCCGAAAAAATGAACCAGCTCATTCCCCAGCGAAAAGAGCGATCCATCTGCTCACTGTACATACCCGCCCGGCTCTCACTGATCACGTGTCCAAACCAGCCGAACAGCATATAAGCCATAATGAGCGCACCGGACATAAACATCAGCCAGGACATCGCCGTACTTTCGCCAGCCGAGCTGGCATTCATTACCGACCCCGCCCCCACGAGGGTAAGAAACAGACCCACCGTGGCCACAATGGGCCAACGGCTTTGCGCCGGTACATAGTAAGAGGTTTCTGCACTCATAGTTGACTCCTGTTATCGGTCCATATCCGGCGCAACGCCGAACAAGCTGATCTTGTTATTCTTTTATCGCGCAGCCAGTACTGCAGCTTGCGAGTCGTCTGTGTCCAGTTTGGCGCTTTCGAGTAACGCCGATTGATCAAAAATTGTGTAAGACAGGGTCAGCACTTTTAAATCTTCGGGCAGGGCCGTGTCTACCACAAAAATAAGGGGCATATTGATATCTTCAGCAGGCCCCAGCTCCTGCTGGTTAAAGCAAAAGCATTCGGTTTTATGAAAATAATCGGTACCACGGGAAGGCGAAAGGCTCGGTACCGCCTGCGCAATCATCGTTTTGTCGGTTGGATTACGGGCATAGAACTCCACTTTCACCACTTCGCCCGGATGTACGCGAATCTCTTGCTCCAATGGGCGAAATTCCCAAGGCATATTTTCGTTATTTGAGGTAGTGAACTGAACCCGCACCTGACGACTGGTATCGACCTCGGGCCGAGCATCTCCCAATTCATAACGACCACCGGTTTTTCCATTTAAACCGGTGATGTCACAAAACACGTCGTATAAAGGCACCATGGCGAAGCCAAAAGCGAACATGGCACATACCGCGAACAGCGATTTGAGCACAGTGCGCTTATGGGGATTCACTTCGACCATGGCCCTTGCTCGCCTATCGTACTTCAGGTGGTGTAGAGAAGGTGTGATAGGGCGCCGGCGATGGTATGGTCCACTCCAATCCTTCCGCGCCTTCCCACACCTGATCCGTCGCTTTCTCACCTTTGGTAATCGCCTTAATTACCAGATACAGGAAGAGCAACTGCGTCACCCCGAACAAAAAGGCACCCACCGAGCTAATGCTGTTAAAGTCAGCAAATTGCAGGGCGTAATCTGGAATACGACGCGGCATGCCCGCCAAGCCAAGGAAGTGCATGGGGAAGAACGCCAGGTTCATACCCACAAATGACAACCAGAAATGCCACTTGGCCAGCGCTTCGTCGTACATATTGCCGCACCACTTGGGCAGCCAGTAGTACACCGCGGCGAAGATTCCGAAGATGGCTCCCGGCACCAGCACGTAGTGGAAGTGGGCAA
The DNA here is from genome assembly GCA_041589495.1 of Oleiphilaceae bacterium. GTDB lineage: Bacteria > Pseudomonadota > Gammaproteobacteria > Pseudomonadales > Oleiphilaceae > PZPK01. Next base: position 5,602 of record JBFHVM010000092.1, read on the forward strand.
CCACAAAGTAAGTATCATGGTACTGGAAGTCCGAAGGCGCGATGGCCAGCATCAGGCCCGAGAAGCCGCCAATGGTAAACAGAATGACAAAGGCCACCGAAAACAACATGGGCGCCTCAAAGCTGAGCGAACCGCGAAACATGGTCGCAATCCAGTTGAACACCTTCACGCCGGTGGGTACCGCAATCAACATGGTTGCATACATAAAGAACAGCTCGCCTACCAAAGGCATACCTACGGTAAACATGTGGTGCGCCCAAACTATGAACGACAGAATGGCGATGGAGGCCACGGCGTAAACCATGGAGTGATAGCCAAACAATGGCTTGCGGCTGAAGGTAGGAATGATCTGCGATACCACACCAAAGGCAGGCAGAATCATGATGTATACCTCAGGGTGGCCGAAAAACCAGAAAATATGCTGGAACAGCACCGGATCGCCACCACCGGCGGCATTAAAGAAACTGGTACCAAAGTGAACGTCCATGAGCATCATGGTGACCACACCAGCCAGTACCGGCATCACAGCTATGAGCAGGAAGGCTGTGATCAGCCAGGTCCAGACGAACAGGGGCATTTTCATCAGGGTCATCCCCGGCGCGCGCATATTCAGAATGGTCGCGATCACGTTGATGGCGCCCATGATGGAAGACACCCCCATCATGTGCACACCAAAGATAAAGTAGGTCACTGTGTCTGGCGCATAGGTGGTCGACAGCGGCGCATAGAAGGTCCAACCAAAGTTTGGTGCCCCTCCCTCCATAAACAGCGTGCTCAAGAGCAGACCGAACGCGAAAGGCAGAATCCAGAAACTCCAGTTATTCATGCGTGGCAGCGCCATATCGGGAGCACCGATCATCATGGGAATCAGCCAGTTGGCCAAACCCACAAAAGCGGGCATGACCGCCCCGAATACCATAATCAGACCATGCATGGTGGTCATCTGATTGAAAAACTCAGGCTCTACCAACTGCAGGCCTGGCTGGAACAGTTCAGCACGAATGGTGAGGGCCATACAGCCCCCCACCAGGAACATGGCAAAGCTGAACCAGAGGTACATGCTGCCAATGTCTTTATGGTTAGTGGTAAACAACCAGCGAGCTATGCCTTTGGCGGGGCCGTGATGCTCATGATCGTCGTGGTTTGGCTTGGTGGTATCGATTACCGCACTCATGAGCTTCTCCTACTTATTCTTAAAATCGACGATATCTTTAGCCGACACATTGTCACCGGTGTCGTTCTGCCAGGCATTACGCTCGTAAGTAATGACAGCCGCCATATCCACATCGCTCAACTGATTACCGTAAGCCTGCATGGCTGTGCCGGGCACGCCGTTCACTACAATGTCGATGTGCTTCTCAATATCGCCAATGGCAATTGCACTGCCCTTGAGCGCCGGGAAGGAGGGTGGGATGCCTGCGCCATTGGCCTGGTGACAGGCCGCACAGTTGGTGGTGTACACCGCCAGACCACGCTCCATTTGCTCTTCGAGAGTGAAGGTCAGCTTGGCCAGCTCGGCTTCGGCACGGGCCTGTTCCTGCTTGGCGAGTATCCACTCTTCATATTCTTTTTCTTCAACTGCACGTAATACCACTGGCATAAAACCGTGATCCTTGCCGCACAGCTCGGTGCACTGCCCGCGATAAATGCCAGGCTCATTGATGCGCGTCCAACTTTCGTTAATAAAGCCGGGAATAGCGTCTTTCTTCACCGCAAATTCAGGCACCCACCAGGAGTGGATCACGTCATTGGCAGTAATCAGAAAACGGATTTTTCGATTGATGGGCACAACCACTTCGTTATCCACTTCAAGCAGATAATTTTCGTTCTTGACGGCTGTGTTATAAATTTCTTCTTTGGGCGTGGACATGTTACTGAAAAAGTCGACACCCGTGCCCAGGTATTCGTAACGCCACTTCCACTGATAACCGGTGATCTTGATATCCACCTCGGATTCGGAGGTGTCGTACATCTCAATCAGCGTTGTTGTTGCCGGCCAGGCCATGGCTACCAGAATTATGACCGGAATAATGGTCCAAACGATCTCGACCACCGTACTCTCATGGAACTTGGCGGCCACAGCACCCTTGCTTTTGCGGTGTTTGATAATTGAATAGAACATGACGCCAAACACCACGATACCGATCGCTACACAGATCCAGAAGATCGTCATGTGCAAATCGTATACGGATTGGCTGACATCCGTGACCCCACGGGTCATGTTTAAACCATACTCAGCACTAGCAGGCGTTGCCCATAAAGAAGGCAACAGCGCAACCGGCGCCCAATGAAACAGGCGTGATCGCATTACGGGTCTCCATCGATTGTTATTGTTGTTCCCGTGTGAGCTTCTGATTTTTGGTGTGACGTTATTCTTTCTGTTTACTACGATACTGCTTTTTAGAAGCTCAAGTAACAGAAACGCTCGGTTTTTATTAGTAAATTAAGTATAGTCGCGTCGTTTTTATAGAAGCAATGACTAGCTCTATTCTAATATGGAATAGAAACCAACCAGCATAGACCCGTTTAATATATGTCGATTATTTCTTCTTTGGCGGAATAAACGTGATTGGCTGTGCGTCTGCTTCTACGGGCGCTTCGGCGTGATTGACGCGTGTATCAAGTTCTTTCATCGCGACCTGTGCTAGCTGCTTTTCCTCAAAGTCACAGTTCACACATTCACGAAAAGTGCCTCCGTCTTTGACGTAAGTCACAAGGCGATCCATCTCGCCACAGCGAGGGCATACCGCCCCCGCAATAAACCGCTTGATCATGCCGCCTCCACAGTGATGCCCGAGTGGCGCAGCAGGGCTTCTACCGAGGGCTCACGACCTCTGAAGGCTACAAACATGGCATGCGCGTCGCGCGAACCACCCACCTCTAGAATTTCGCGACGAAAATCCTCGCCGGTTTGTTGATCAAAAATACCTTCTTCTTCAAAGCGACTGAAGGCATCGGCAGCCAATACTTCGGCCCACTTGTAGCTGTAATAACCTGCTGCATAACCGCCGGCAAAGATGTGACTGAATGACTGGGGGACGCGCGAATACGCAGGAGGCTTTTTCACCGACACCTTGTCGCGCACCCTATCCAGCAAAGCCTGAATATCAAAATCGTCGCCATCAAAATCACGATGCAGCAGAAAATCAAAGGTGGCGAACTCCAATTGACGCACCATCATCATGGCACTTTGAAAATGCTTGGCGGCCAACATTTTATCGAGCATTTCGGTAGGCAACGGGGCACCGGTTTCATAATGCGCGCTAATTAATGGGATCGCCTCAGGCTCCCAACACCAGTTCTCCAGAAATTGACTGGGCAGCTCCACGACATCCCATGGCACGCCGGCAATACCCGACACATCGGCCACTTCTACACGCGTCAGCATGTGATGCAAGCCATGCCCGAACTCATGAAACAGTGTGGTCACTTCATTGTGCGTGAGCAAGCTGGGCTGCTCGCCCACCGGCGGCGTAAAGTTGCAGGTGAGGAACGCAATTGGTAACTGGGCCTGCCCATCAGCTCGGCACCGCTTGGTTCGGCAGTCCGCCATCCAGGCCCCACCGCGCTTATCTTTGCGGGCATACATATCGAGATAAAAGCCCGCGATCACTTCGCCTTCGCGAAATATTTCGTAGTAGCAGGCATCCTCGTGATACACATTCTGCACCGCGGCTTCCTTCACTTCGATGCCGAACAGGCGACTCACGATAGTAAACATACCCTCGATCACCTTGGGTGCAGGAAAATAAGGTTTCAGTTCTTCCTGCGAAATACTGAAATCGCGCTGTTTCAGTTTTTCGGCATAGTAGGTCACATCCCAGCTTTCAAGGCTTTCCAAACCATCTAGCTCTCGTGCAAACGCTTCCAGTTCGGCAAATTCATTCCGCGCCATAACCACACTCTTGTTGGCCAGGTCGTCCAAAAATTCCACCACCTCGTCTACGGTGTCGGCCATTTTAGTCGCCAGTGAACGTTCGGCATAATTGGCGAAGCCAAGCAGAGATGACAGCTCTTGTCTGAGCGTGAGAATCTCTGTGATGAGCGGAGTATTGTCCCATTTGCCTGCATTAGGACCCACATCGGAGGCGCGCGTGGCAAAGGCCTCATAGACCTCTTCGCGCAAGGCGCGATTCTCACAATACATCAGGATTGGCAGGTAGCTAGGAAAATCGAGCGTGATTAAATAGCCACTTTCTTTGCCCTGCTGTTTGGCCTGCTGCGCTAACAGGGACAGGGCCGATTCCGGCACCCCCGGCAAGGCATCCGCATCTTCAAAATACTTGGTCCAGCCCTGTGTCGCATCGAGCACATTCTCAGAGAAACGCGTCGATAGTTCCGAAAGACGTTTTTTGATATCGGCAAAGCGTTGTTTTTCGGCCGGGGGCAAGGCCACACCCGCCAGTTTAAAATCGCGCAATGCATGTTCTACCGCCGTTTTCTGTGCCTCACTGTATTGTTCAAACGCTTCGCTTTGCGCCAAGGCTTCATAAGCTTTGAACAGCGCTTCGTTTTGACCGAACTCGGTCTGAAAGGCGGTCAGCTCGGCAACCAGTCGCTGGTAAATATCACGTAGCGCATCCGAATTGAGTACACCGTTGTAATGTGAAATCACCGACCATGCGTTGCTGATGCGGTCATTGGCCTCTTCGAGGGGCAAGGCAAAGTTGTGCCAGTCTGGTGCGTCAACCTGCTCCAAACGCTTGACTAAATCACGACTCTCCGCGAGCAGACTGGTGATCGCTGGCTCAAAATGCTCAAGTTTGATCGCAGCAAAATCGGGCAACTGGGAGGATTGCAGCAAAGGATTGGACATGCACTATTCTCTCGACTTAAGGTGTATTGATTCTGTATGGGGGCGCGCAGCAAAACTTAAAGCCTTGCTGCGTTGAGAATAATAGCGACAAACTACAGCCCTCACCAACCCAACAAGCACGGAGCCAAACATGCAAGCCATTCGCCCCTACCTGGAATATGAACCAATACTCGGCCCTCGCGTATTTGTCGACCCCACCGCTTTGGTACTGGGAGATGTCGAGCTGGGCGAAGACAGTTCTGTTTGGCCTATGGTGGTGATTCGCGGCGAC
>JBFHVM010000093.1:0-10670 GCA_041589495.1 Oleiphilaceae bacterium
CCTCGTTAGACGAAAACCGCGTAAACTCTTCGAACACCGTTTGCTGTTCTGCATCAGCAATGCCGCAACCATTATCCCGGACCGACACTTTGACCTGGTCATCCTGCACGAATAAGGTCACCCTCAGCTCGCTGGCACGCGCATGTCGGCAAGCGTTATCCACCAGGTTAGCTACAATGCGCGTGACCAGTCCCCGATCGCTATTTACCCATACCGGACTCGCTGGCACATCCAGCCGCAGAGTCATATTCGTCTGCGCCGGCAGCTGCCCGATTAAAGCCTGTAAACAGGCGGTCAGGTTAAACGGCGCGATTCGAGGTTTGATCACGCCGGCCTCCAGACGTGACAGATCCAGCAAATCACCCAAGAGGTTGTTCAGCTGCCCCAGAGAACGCTGTAGCGCACCCACTTGCTCCTGCGCCTGATGCCCCCCCAATTGGTGCTCCAAATTCTCCAGCTGCAGGTTCATCGCGTGCAAGGGTTGACGAAGGTCATGACTGGCTGAAGCCAACAAACGATTCTTTGCATGACTTTCCTGCTCCGCTTGCCGTCGGGAGGCCTCGGCCTTGTATTGCAATAAAAACTGGCCGCGGTGATTCTTTTCCTGCATGTAGGCACCAATGGCGCCGATGGCATTGGTGGTTAACAGAAATACCATGTTATAAGCCAGCGTCACATCGCTACCCGTAGCATAACTTTCGATGACGAGATAGGCCAAAAACAACATGACCGAAGACCACGTGGCGACAACAAAAGGCAAGCCCATGATGAGATAACCAAACATGGTCATGAGCAGCAGCCCTTCATAGGGCAGCGCAATAAATTGCCAGCGGGCGACAGCAATAATCGCAATGATGCCAAATCCGGCAATCAGATAAGAGGCCGTGTACACACGCAAAAAAAGGCGAGGTCGCAAACGGGCTCGCAAGGCCCAAAAAATTAACAGCAAGGCCGGCAGCATGACCAGTAAACGAATACTCAGCGTGGTTTGATACAACTCGGGGGGTAAAAGACTGACATCGCCGATGCAGTAAGCCAGTGTAACGGCAAGCGCAAACCAGGCGACAGCCTGCGCGCGACTTTGCAGCCAAAGATGCCGCTGTTGCTGATACCCCTGCTCCAGAGCGTCGTCAAAACGCAAAGACCAGGGCACGTGACTGGGAAGGTGAGATACTTGCATGGCAGGCAACGTCGTGTCCGAGACATTCACCTTACTGGAAAACCTCGTGCCTGTGCCAGCGCAGCTTGGCAAAGTGAGAAAAAACTCTCGAAAAAAAAGTGCACAAAATAAAAAGCCCGGCGCATGTGCCGGGCTCAAAATACTTCAAAAACAACATCTAAAAAGAAAGCTTGAAAACTGCGGAGCCGAGGGCCTGAATCCCGGCGCCGTTTCAATAGTTTCAGAATAGCGCAGACCCGCCTACCTTTCTGTTGCATTCATTTATCGAAGTGTAACGAAATTTTACAATCACCCCGATACGGGCTGTGTTAGGGGCAAAATCACTTCAAAGACACTACCAGAGCCCTGGGAGCGAAAGCTAATTTCGCCATGGTGCAGCTTGATAATGCGCTGACATATCGCCAAACCCAGCCCAGTACTGCGCTCTCCCTCGGTGGGCGTGGTAGATATCTTGGCAAAGGGCCTGAACAACTGATCCTGCTCGGCCTCGGGAATGCCACCAGCCTCATCTTCCACCTGAATGCGCACCTTGTCGGCATTGCCATTTAAACTGAGACGAATGGTCTGCCCCCGTTGCGAGTACTTAATCGCATTGGATAACAGGTTGCGCAAGACCTCTCGCAGGCGCGCTTCGTCGGCTTCGATCTGCAAAGTGTCTGCCGGGAGATCTGCAACCAGCAACTGATCCTTATCGAAGGCAAGAATGCGAGCATCCTCAAGCACTTTCCCCAGCATGGCATGTAAATCAAAGGTCGCCATAGTGATAGAAATACGTGCTTCTTCGATGGCGCTGATATCCAGTAAACCGTTGAGCAGTTCTTCCATATTATCGGCTGCTTCGATGGCCAACTCAGCCAGCATTTTCCCCTGCTCCGAGCTGACTTCGCGCTGCAACATGGTCGTCGCCGACAACACAACGCCCAGCGGGCCGCGGATATCATGGGCCGCCATACCCAGCAACTCGTTCTTACGCAGGTTCAGTTGATTCAGTCGATCAAACTGATCAAGCAGTTGCGCCATATTATTAATACGGCACACCACCTGCTCCTGTTCAAACGGCTTAAGCAGAAAGTCATTGCCGCCATACTTCATGAATTTAGCAATATCGACGCTGGATGACTGCCCCGATATACCCAGGACAGCCATCTCTGTCAGATCAAAGCGGTGACGTATTTCACTCAAAAGGCTAAAGCCATCCATGCCCCGCAGTACAATGTCGATAATCACAATACGGCAAGGCTGCTGCTTCAAAAACTGCAACGCCTGTTCACCTCCATGTACCACATTGACCTGATAGCACTGATTTCGCAGAATTTTGGAGAGGGCTGAGGCCATCACCTCATCGTCCTCCACGACAAGCACGTGTGTATCGCGATTTCGCCACAGCCTGTCAACGGCACTGACCACATAATCAATATCCTGCTGGCCATGCTTGAGCACGTAATCGGCCACGCCCAGCTTGAGAATGGTTTCGCGCAATTCCGGACTGAACATACCGGTAAAGGCAATACAGGGAATCCCCTCCTGGGCCATCATTTTCACCGCCGCCCCATCTTTGGCGTCGGGCAGATGCAAATCACAAATGGCGGCAAAAATATCTTCCCGATGTGAGTCGACCAAGCGGGAAGCCTCTGCAAAGGTGTAAGCGACAAGCACATTGAATTGGTGGCCGACCGCAAAAGCCGCCTCCACGCTGCGGGCAAAGGCTTCGCTATCTTCGACAATCAATACGGTATTTTGCATGGTTGGCCTACCTGCAAACGAAGAGTCCTGGTTCATTAATATAGAACAAATTTTATAATCCGCGACCACGCTAAAAGTTCATCCAATGGTAAAGTTTAAACCACAGACAACGAGGGCTGGCTGGTTTATAGTGCGAGGCGGATACTGAAAACAACAACCAAAGGAAGCTGTCATGCCCATTGCCCGCCTGCCCTCACAACTACTTGCTGTTTTGGCACTTTTCGTGCTCACTGGCAACCTGTTTGCTGCACAACCGATTACTGACAAGCTAATCGATAACTGGATTGCTTCGCAGAAAGCATTGCAGGCCTGGGGCGACAAGCACGAGGCAGAAATTGCCAAGTACGAAGAACAGATCGATATGACTCAGGTAAACCCTCTCGATTTCAGTGCCGAGACCATGCTCAAGCCATTGAAAGCATCAGGCCTTTACGGGCAAGCTGAAGATATTGTCACAAAACATAATTTTGACAATCTGGAACAGTGGGCAGACTTAACCATACGCATCACCAAGATCGCCGCATCCATTGAAATGGAAAAAGCACCCGGCGCTTTTGACACCAGCGAGATTGAGGCCATGCTTGGCAGTGGCCAAATCCCTCCTGAGCAGGAAGCCATGATGCGCCAAGCCATTGAACAAGCCAAGGCCTTGCGCGCACAGCTCAGCGAAGGCATCAGCCAGGCAGAACGTCAGGCAATTCAGCCCTATCTGCCGCAAATCATGCAACTCATGGAAGGAGAACCCTAAGTTGGCTAAAACTGTGCGCGCCGACCGCAAGGCGCTGCATCAAAAACAGCCGCAACTGCTCGAAGCCCTGGAACAAAAGGTAGTCTCTCATACCCAGCGCAACGAGCCGGATTGGGTGGTACACACACTGATGCTGGAGGGCTGTGACAGCCCTTTCCAGTTTCGGCGTCCCCGCGGCTACCGTTCCTTGGTAGGCGCTCGTGTCAATCTCAGCTACTACATCGAAACTCAAGAACTGGCTGGCGAAGCGTTCCAAATCATGCGTGTGGTGCGCGTTCGACGCAGTTAAACCCTTTAGAGCGAGATTCCACCAAGCCGCGCAAACTGCCCTATACTTTGGCAACAATAACGCAATTCCCCGGCGGTCGTTACCTCGCTGCACAGGATGTCACCAAATAGGCAAGGGAGCTTGCGGGGTACTCCACTTTGAAAACAAGTGAGGAGTGCAGCTATGTCATCGGAAGCTCTATTTCGCCGCATAGACGAATACCATTGCTGCTCCCACTCCGCCTGCGTGAAACAGCTTTACCAGCAGATTCAGAAAGCGCAACTCTCCACAGAGCAACTCGAAGAAATCGAGAACCGGGCGTATCGGTTCTGCCAGGCCCCACAAAGTGCCTCTAGCGCCTCCGAGCCCCTGCAGCAACTGATGCAGGAGTACAGCTTGTCTTCTCGCGAAGGCCTGGCCCTGATGATACTGATCGAGGCCCTGTCACGCATCGAAGATCCTCGCGTAGCCGCTCAGCTCATGGAAGATTGTCTGCAAGGACTTAACTGGCAGGAGCATCTGGGTAGCCACAAGTCCGGCTTCGTCAATATGAGTACGCTACTGTTGCTCCTTACTGGGAAGCTACTGGACAGCACCGAGCATCAGGCCGAAAAAAAACTGCGCCGTTTACTGCGCAAGCTATCAGCCCCCATGATCGAACGTAGTTTGCGCGCCGTGATTCATCACATCGCCAAACAGTTTATTTACGCCAGCGATGTCGATTCTGCCATTACTCAAGGTTGCCAACTACCCGGCCATCAAACACTCTTTTCGCTTGATATGCTAGGTGAGGAAGCGCTCACTACCAAGCGCGCCAAGCGTTATCTGCAACGCTATAATAATGCCGCACAGAAAATCGTCGACAGCTCTCAACAACATCGTTTTGGCCTGTCAATTAAACTATCGGCTTTGCTGCCGCGCTACGAACCTACACTTTTTAACGAAGCGAAGGATGCGCTGGTACAACACTTAGCTCCGCTAATGGAACTCGCCCGTAACCAGCAACTCCCTCTGATGATTGATGCCGAGGAGTCGCATCGACTCGAACTGGGCTTAAGCATCGTGTGTGCGTTACTGGAGCGCTGCGACCCCGGCGAACAAAGCCCACTGGGCCTCGCTGTGCAGGCCTATAGCCCAAGAGCTCTGCCGGTGCTGGAATATCTGCAGGCGCTGGCAGCCGAACGCCGAATTCGTGTTCCTGTTCGATTAGTGAAGGGCGCATATTGGGACAGTGAAATTAAGCTGGCTCAATTGCAGGGACTGCCTGAATTTCCCGTTTTTATCGACAAACACCACACCGACCTCAGTTATCTGGCCTGTGCGCAGTACCTGTTACAGAACGAAGACCAGTTTGTTCCGGCCTTCGCTACACACAACGCCCTATGTATCAGCCACATTATCAGTCTTGCTCCCAAGGGCCATCGCATCGAGTTTCAGCGCTTGCATGGCATGGGTAGCGCGCTTTACGAGGAAGTTTGTCGCAATCATCCCAACGTGAGCGTGCGTGTATACGGCCCCGTGGGCGATGAACGGGAATTGCTGCCTTATCTGATTCGCCGCTTGCTCGAAAACGCGGCTAACAATTCGTTCGTGAAGAGACTACTTAGTGATAAAGATCTGAAACCTTTATGCCGACACCCGCTACGGGATGTTCCGACCGAGAATAATGCCGAGAAAGTGATTAAAAAGCCAGCAAACCTGTATGAGCCGGATCGGGCCAATTCACCTGGCCTCAATCTTGTTAGCCAGCGCGTACAGAACCATCTCAAGTTATCACTGCAAGCGCTGCAACACCGTGTTTGGGAGTGGCACGAGCTATCTGGCCAAAGCCATCAAGGCGCAACAAAGCACTGCGTTCTCAACCCTTACGATGGGAGCCCGGTCGGACACAGCCCTATCCACCAAGCCTCTGAGCTACATGCCATGGTAGAGTCCTGCATGCATCACTGGCATAAATGGCGCAATACACCCGTGGAGGATCGCGCCGCCTGCCTGGAACGTTTTGCGTGCCTGCTCGATACCCACAGGGTCACCTTACTGTCTTTGCTGATACGCGAGGCAGGCAAAACGATTCCCGATGCCTTGGGTGAAATTCGCGAAGCTATCGACTTTGCCAATTACTACGCCAGACAAGCACGTCATTATTTTTCAGCGCATCACAGGCTACCGGGTGCTATAGGAGAAGAAAACTCCTGGCGCTGGGTAAGTCGCGGTCCTTTTTTGTGCATTAGCCCCTGGAACTTTCCGCTCGCCATATTTTGCGGCCAGGTTTGTGCGGCGCTGGTATGTGGAAACCCTGTGATTGCCAAACCTGCCAGCTACACACCACTCATTGCAGGATTCGCCGTAAAACTACTCAAACAAGCAGGCATACCCGATGCGGTAATACATCTGGCGCTCATACCCGGCCATGAACTCGAGTCCGGTATCAGTGAAGACAAACATCTACGTGGCATTGCCTTCACCGGCAGTGATACAAGCGCCGCTCGCGTGCATCGTGCGCTCGCTGCACGTTCGGGGCCGCGCCTGCCACTCATTGCCGAAACCGGTGGCCAAAACGTAATGATTGCCGACTGCAGCAGCCTGCAGGAACAATTGTGCAAAGATATCGTGCAATCTGCCTTTATGAGTGCGGGGCAACGCTGCTCCTGCTTGCGCATACTGTGCGTGCAACAGGAAATCAAAGATGAGCTACTCGAACTGCTAACAGGCTATCTTAACGAAATGCGGCTGGGCAATCCGGCTGATCTCCGCACCGATATCGGCCCACTCATTCACCATGAGGCCAAAGCCTCACTGCTCGCACACTGTGAAGTTTATGAACTCCAGCAACGCGTGCTGTTCGAGGGTACGCTGGACGATGACGCGAGACAGGATAATCTTCTGGCTCCCAGAATACTTGAAGTAGCGGGTATCGAGGAACTAAAGCAGGAACAATTCGGCCCCATCCTGCACCTTGCCAGTTTTGATTACGGACAAAGCGAACAACTCGCCGATAGCATAAACAGAGCGGGCTTCGGCCTGACCTGCGGCATCCATAGCCGCAATACGGCCTGGGCGAAGCGTATGGCCGAACAGATCAATGTAGGTAATGTTTATATTAATAGAAATATGGTCGGCGCGATTGTTGGAGCGCAACCCTTTGGCGGCATGGGACGATCAGGAACCGGCCCCAAGGCTGGCGGCCCCCATTACCTGAGTGCCTTCGCGACTGAGCAGGCGTTTAGCCATAACAGTGCGGCGCTAGGCGGCTCAGTCGACGTATTAGCAGGCCCTAGCGAATAATGCTGTCGCTCGCGTGTACCGTCTGATTGGTTTCGTGGGCCACATTGTTCAGGTCTTCCGATACTTTGGTTAGTGACTCAGTGCTACTCAAAAGCTGTTGCGCGGCCACGGCGTTGTCTTGAATCAACGAAGCCACGTCATGACTGCGCTGCACCACGCCATGGATATCGCCGTGCTGGTGCTCGGCCATATCGGTTGCACTGGCTACCTGTTCACTGATCGCCCGCACGTAGGCTACCGCTTCACTCAGACGCCCCCCTGCCTGGTTCACCACTTCAGAACCCTCGGTGATATCTTTGGTCGCCGCATCCAGCACTTCGCGAATTTGTTGCGCCGACTCATTACTTCTTATCGAAAGCGTTCTTACTTCATCGGCAACTACGGCAAAACCACGGCCCTGATCCCCAGCCCGCGCAGCTTCAATGGCCGCATTCAGAGCCAGCAGGTTGGTTTGATTGGCAATATCGGCAATGATATTCATGGCCTGCATTACCGCATCATTGCTCTCTTTAATATGCGCCATGTATTTAATGGCGCGGTCCATGGCATCCGCGCTTTCCTGCACATTGCGCTCAGCACTGCTGGCCTCGCTCTTCATCGTTTGCATAATACCGGTAGAGTTCTGTACCGAATCACCCACCGCCTCAAGCGTTGACTCCATTTCACGCATGGCATCAGCCTGCTGCTCAATACTGCTGTTGATACGCTCGCTTTGTTGCACCATTTCTTTCATGGTGAACGACAGTTCGTCTGAGGAATTGAGCAGCGTATCAGCACTGCCGGAAGCTTTTTGCAGGATCTCACCCAGCCTGCCCGACATTTCTTCGGCACGTGCGAGATGCTGCTGTGCGTCCATCGCGGCTTGCTCGGCCTGAGCAATCGCCTGATGGCGGATACGATTACTAAACCACAGCGTACCGCCAATCACCACAGCCGGAAGCAAATAGCCAGAATAAATATTCACCCTGGTCTGTTTTGCATCGAGTTCAAACTGCGGAAAGGCGTAGGCGTTCTGATCCGCCATGATCAGAAGCAAGACCTGCAGCGTCATGATGCCAAACCACAAGAGACCATAGCGGTTATCGGTAATCAGAAAGGCAAACACCATCACTCCAACTACCCAGAAAATATGCGCAGAATGCAATCCATCGAGATGATAAATCAAAGAGCCGCAGTAAATCGTCATCATCATGACGCTGATATTGGCCATCAGCATGGCTGGCATGGCCCGGTACTTGTTGCATAACGCCAGAACGGGGGCTCCTATGATTAACAGCCAGGCCCAATCTGCCAGGTCATCGTAGCCCAGCTTGTACCATTTGATGATGCTGTAAAGCGCTGCCAGAAAAGACAGGATGCAGGCGAAAGCGATGATTTTATGTCGTAATTCAACGGTGGGATCTGTCACGCCGGCCGGCAACAACATTTGATAAAAGGCACTGAAGGGATTGGTCACAAGGCCCCCTGTTCATTGTTATTGGAGTGCCACCCTGTTTCAAAAAGGAGGTTAAACAGGTTGCTGGCAAACTATTCGCTTCTCTCTCAAGTAAAGACCACATTGCTGATTAGTAAAGGCTTTCCAGTCATCATGCACCGTTTTGGAACGCTCTGTTCTGAGCAAAAGATACACTTTCTTGCATGCTGTAAAGGAAATTTTGTTTGCAGGCCTCAAGTTAGAGTTTATACTCTAATAGAGTTATTACTCTAATTTATGAACTCCGGTTACCAAAGACCAAGCGAGAAGACCATGCTGTTTCCACTCAAAGTCCAATACTATAAAGGCCTTGCCAAAGCACTTAAAGTTGCTGCTGCTGTGATCCCCATGCCCAAACCAACACTGTTCACCGGGCCCGACTCCTCGTTGGAGTTGTGTCGAGCCATTGCGCAATTGGGTATGCGTAAAGTGCTGATCGTGACGGATGAGGTTCTGGTCAACATTGGTCTGATTGATGGCATCGTAAAAGAACTGGAAAGCGCCGGCATGGAATATGTGATTTACGATGGGATCTTACCCGACCCCACCTATGATCAGGTAGAGAAAGGCCTGCAGATTTTGCAGAACAATCAGTGCGAAGCCATTCTCGCTATTGGTGGCGGTTCACCCATTGATGCCAGCAAAGCCATTGCAGCGCGCGCGACCAATGACAAGCCGCTTACCAAGATGGCCGGTCTGTTTAAACTGCGCCGCGCCCCTATGCCCTTCTTTGCCATCCCGACGACGGCTGGAACCGGCTCTGAAGTGACGATCGTTTCGGTGGTATCGGATCCTGAAACGCATCAGAAAACCCCCATTATCGACCCAAAACTGGTTCCCATGATGGCAGCGCTTGATGGCAAGCTGATGCTGGGGCTGCCTCCGGCGGTTACCGCAGCGACGGGTATGGACGCGCTCACCCACGCGATTGAATCCTACATTTCTGTTAATGCAACAGCCGAGACCGAAGCTTACAGCATTGCCGCCACACGCCTGATCATGGAAAACCTGGAAGTTGCGGTAAAAGACGGTAGCAATCTCGAAGCCAGACAGAACATGGCGATGGCCTCTTATTACGCAGGTCTCGCTTTTACCAAAGCCAGCGTGGGTTACGTGCATGCCATTGCGCATAACTTCGGCGCCAAGTACTCCACCCCCCACGGCCTGGCCAACTCGATTGTACTGCCGCACATTCTGGACTTCTCAAAGGATCAGATCGTTGAGCGCCTGGCAGAACTTGCCGAGGTAAGCGGACTCAAGAACGGTCGCGAAAGTCGCGCACAACTGGCCAGCAAGTTTATTAATCGCATTCGCTCCATGTTGCGTGAATTCGACATCCCCGACCGCCTCGATGCATTGAAGCAGGAAGATATTCCGGAAATTGCGCGACTGGCCCTGGAAGAAGCCCATCAGAACTACCCGGTACCGAAATACATGAATCAGAAAACCTGCGAAACTCTGCTGAGCCGAATGGTGGCCTAGCACTTCGACCGCGCGAGACTATTGACAAAGCACGACGAAAACGGCATAGTCTCGCGTCATTTTTCAAGACGGTCCGGTTTTACGCGTTGATTCGACAGCGACTCGACAGCGACATGGGCCTTTGTTTAGCAAATTCGCGAAATTTAGGAGCAACACGGTGGCTAACTCCCCATCTTCGAAAAAGCGCGCGCGTCAGCAAGAAAAACGCCGCCAACACAACGCCAGCCTGCGATCCATGGCTCGTACCTACATCAAGAAAGTTGACGCGCAAATCAGCAGCGGCAACTACGAAGACGCTCAAGCAGCATTTCAAACTGCTGTCCCCATCATCGACAGCATGGTGAACAAGGGCATCTTCCCGAAAAACAAGGCCGCTCGCACCAAGAGCCGCCTGAATGCCCAGGTTAAAGCGCTGAAAGCTTAAGCTTCACCTTTAATTGAGACACAAAAAAGCCGACCCTAGGTCGGCTTTTTTGTGTCCTGTGGGTCG
>JBFHVM010000094.1:0-10649 GCA_041589495.1 Oleiphilaceae bacterium
CACAAAGCGCATGCGATTTTCAAGGCTTCCTCCCCACTTATCGTTACGCTGATTATGGCGCGGCGACAAAAACTGGCTGACTAGATAACCGTGGGCACCATGTATTTGCACACCACTAAAACCGGATTTCTTGGCCAAGCCTGCACTCGTGGCAAAGCGAGTGATAATCTCCTGTATCTCGGCCTGCTGCAACTCACGAGGCTGATTAAACATGTCCTCCAAGCCCGACTCCAGCTGAATAGCAGAGGGTGCAACTGGCTCCTTGTTCAGAAACTTCGGAATTTGTTTTCCAGGATGATTGAGCTGCATCCAAATTTGAGCCCCATTCGTTCTACCAGCCTCGGCCCATCGCGCAAACGCACTCAAGTTGCTACGCTCGTCGAGCACAACATTCTTCGGCTCACCAAGTGCGTTGCGATCGATCATCACATTTCCGGTCACCAACAAACCTGTACCACCCTGCGCCCAGGTTTTGTACAACGTGGCCAGCCCTGCTGTAGGGTTATGCTGTTTATCCCCCAATTGCTCACTCATCGCAGATTTGAAAAAGCGATTTTTAACCGTGCAGTGAGATGTGATCACAAACGGACTGGATAACCTGGGTTTCTTGCTCATTGATACTTCCTCACCTCTAAGACCTGACTCTCTATACCTGAGAGTCTATTAATTCAAACACGCATCATGTTGAGCATCATTTGCTCTTCCTGAAAGATCTTCTTAAAAGCAGGCAAAACCATAAGCCGATCAATGTAAGCCGCCATTGCTGGCCATTTTTCTGCGTCACACTGCACATTGCAGTGATGCATGGCAATAAACAAGCCACCCACTGCCAAATCCCCCAAACTTGGCTCCTTGCCACACAGGAAATCGCCCTGTAACTCAGCACTCAAATAGTCAAAAATTTCGGGAATTTCTTTTTCCAGCGCCAGTGCGATCTCTTGTTCGTTCGGTTCCCGATTAAACACGGGCTTGGCCAACAGTTTTTCGACAAATAAATGACCGGCGATCGCGGCAGCCATATGACTGTCGGCATATTCTTCAAACCAGAGCGAACGAGCTAATTGCGCGGGATCTTCCGGTAGCACAGGTGTATCGGCATAGGCCTTGTCCAGATACTGGCAAATCACCGAAGAATCCGGAATATACTGATCACCATCCTTGAGCAGGGGTATTTTTCTCAAGGGGCTATGGGCAACGAATTCCTCCGGGTAGTCCTTTTGAAAAGGCACAATAATCACATGCTTGTAATCAAGTCCTTTAGTAGCCAAAACAAGACGCACTTTTCGTACGTAGGGTGACAGGTGGGCACCGTAAAGCGTCAGTTCGCTCATTCCATTGCTCCTTGTTGTATTATATGGAGCCCCACCCTATCAGAATTGCGAGTGCCAATAAGCATTCAGACTGGAATACAGGGTTGCTGAAACCGTACAAATTGCAGGCATAAAAAAACCGGCTACCAGAGCCGGTTTTTTCTAGATAAGCCCAGGCTTATTCAGGAGTAGCACACTCGCCACGGGTCGCATCTACACCACAGCGGATTTTCCACAGCAGCTTAAGCGCTTTAGGATCGTGAACACCTTCTTCTTTCAGTGCCAGACGAATATCACGGCGGAACTTGTCTATTTCCTTCTTGGTCTTTTCGTCAGTTTTGATCCAGTACTTGGCAGGAATTTCTGCTTCAGCATCTTTA
The DNA here is from genome assembly GCA_041589495.1 of Oleiphilaceae bacterium. Lineage (GTDB taxonomy): Bacteria > Pseudomonadota > Gammaproteobacteria > Pseudomonadales > Oleiphilaceae > PZPK01. The sequence goes on from JBFHVM010000094.1 coordinate 1,691, forward strand.
ACCATTTTGTGGATGTCGGGCAGGCGGCTCAGGATGTACTCGCGCATTTTCTGACCGAAGTCATCAGCGAAGCGATCTTTATGAGAAACCAGCTGCATCATACCGTAGAGGATTTTCTCATCGATGATGCCACCGTTCTCGCCAAGACCGTGGTACAGCTCAAATACGTTGTAGCCCAGTGCAACCATTGGCAGGATATCGATGTTGCCGTTGTTGAACTGACCGGAGAAGGTCGCCAGAGAAGTACCTACAGGAGACGCACCAGCCATTTGCGCGAACTTGTAGCTCTGTGTGTCTTCGTTGAGAACAGAAATTTTCTTACCGCTGAAATCTTCAACAGAATCGATGTTCTTGTCGTTAACGAACAGGTATACAGAACCAACAGGCAGAGTACCTACAACTTCGTAGTTGCCGTTAGTCAGCAGTTTGCCCGCTTTGGGGTTAGTGATGGCTTTGAGCACACGGTTAAGACCGTCTTCGCTCACAATGCCACCGATTGCATCCAGGGTACCACCGAAAGGTACGTAAGGACGGCTCAGGATGCAGTCAGGAAGACCACGTCACACAAACCGGCTTTAAAATCGTTGGAAGCTACTTTTTCATCGGTGTAGGCATGAAGTTTTACATCCAGGCCCCACTCAATAGCCTTGGGCACCAGACCTGCAAAGAAGGTCATGGCCGGGCCATTTTTACCGACGGGGTCGTACATACAGAACTTTTTTTCTTCCAGTGCGAAGGAAGTACTGCTTACTGCCAACAGGACAATTGACATAAATAGGCGACGTAGAGTCATGATGATTCCTCAGTTGTTTTTATCAACGCTCACCCCGGAGTTATGATTATGGTTGTGCCGGGCCCCCCTCCAAAAAGGGATGGGCATCATAGCAAGCCATTTTAGTAAGTCCTACCTAAATTCAGGAGAATAATTCACAATTTCACAGAATGTTTTAATCCTTATTTGGCGGGGTGGGAGCTACAGTTAAACGAATTCCGCTTATGGCTGTGATGTATGCCTCATCTTCAACAGAAAGTGTGGCATTTACTCCCTCAGCAAGTCTCGCATTCCACTCCGAACCCGACCAAAGCACCTTCCCTTCATGACCCGGTTGTAATGTTGTTTTAACCTTTACCAACTGACCGATCGCATCGTTTCCGGCAATCGGTCCAGGGTGATCCTGCCAACGCTTAAGCGGTCGATAAAGAAGGGCTGTCAAAACGCCGCTGGCGACAACGAACGTCGCCGTCATCAAGGTCCAGTCTTCCCAGCCCAGCAGCCAGCCCAGCCCTGAAGCCGCCAATGCCCCCAGTCCGATGAACAACAACCAGACTACACTTAACTGGAACACCACCAGTTCAACACCAATGAGCACCAGACCAGCCAAACAGAAAAACAACACCGGCGACATATCAAACATCTCAACGCCCTCTGCCTGCGTCCTGCTCTACCTGGCCCTTGAGCTGATCAAAGGCCGTAAATGCTTTGGCAACCATGCCGGCAATATCCGAACCGTCTGCCGGTAGTAGTGCCACTGTGCCCTCGCGTGCCAGTTTGTCAAAGGCCATGACATACTGCTCTGCTAATTGTTGCGCAACGGCTGCGGTACCGCCTTCTTCATTAATCGCCAAAGAAATGGTTTTTATCGCTTCGGCACGCGCTTCGGCTTCGATCAGCACCGAACGGGCCTCACCTTCGGCACGCAGAATCTTGGACTGTTTGTCACCCTCGGCCTCGTTGATCTGTGCCTGGCGATAACCTTCTGAGGTGGTGACCGCCACCCTGCGCTCTCGCTCGGCCGCCATTTGCTTTTCCATTTCATCGAGAATAGAGGCCGGAGGCGAAATATCCTTCACCTCATAGCGCAACACTTTAGTACCCCAGGACTCGGACGCCTCATCGATAGCCTGCGTGACTCGCGCGTTCACGTTTTCACGGGATTCAAAGGTTTCGTCCAGAGACAATTTACCAATTTCGGCACGCATCGTGGTCTGCGCTAACTGGGTAATAGCGAAATACAGGTTCTCGACACCATAAGAGGCTGCCTTGGGATCCATCACGCGCAAGTACAGCACCCCATCTATGCCCAAAGCGACGTTGTCTTTGGTAATGGCCTGCTGAGAAGGCACATCTATCGCATACTCCTTGAGCGAATGGCGGTAAGCAACCTTGTCCAAAAACGGCAACAGCACGTGAAACCCGGCTTCGAGGGTGCGCGAATATTTACCGAGACGCTCAACCACAAAGGCCTCGTTTTGCGGCACAATACGAATAATCGTGCGCAGCAGAATAATGACAACAACGGCAACAACGATCCACACCAGCAAACTGGAAGTAAGCGCTCCCATGACAGATTTCCTTATATTCTAGGCGACACCTGCAGTGTAAGGCCTCGCAGGAATGAAAGGAAGCGAACAGGATGTTTGGGCGCAAAGGCGTGAAACAGAGAGCTCGAACAGGCCTATAGCCGCAAAAAGTCTCAGGCTATTTTTATGTTCCGGTCCTCATGCTCGAAGAAAGCGGCAATCTGGCCGGCCTGCGCTTTCGCATCTGCATAGCCAAGCGCGATGAGATCACGCATAAACTCTCCTTCAAACAACAAATAACTTGCCAGACTCACCCCCCCTTCTATCGGCTCTTTGTTTAGACCAAAAAACTGCCGAACCGGCGCGGGTAAGTGCTTAACATGTTGTATCGCAATGTCATCAATAGGCTTGCTGGGACTGATGACCAGCGTCTCGATGTAGCGCAAGCCAAAATCGGCGGCTACTTTGGCGGGCACATCGCGGTGCGAAAGAATGGCATTGATCAGCGAAACGCGATCAACATCGTATTCCACGATGTCTATAAACATACCATTCATAACCTGCTCTAGTATGTGCGGCAAATTGGGCATACCAAAGCTTATTTTGCGCGCATTGCGAACCGTTTTATTCGCGCTCACGCCTACCACTAACACTCGATCAGCCCCCAGATGGACCGCAGGACTCAAAGGTGCCATATTGCGCACAACACCATCACCAAAATATTCGCGATTGATTTTTACAGGCGGAAACAGGGTGGGAATTGCCGACGAAGCCATGAGATGATCAAGCGTGAGACGCGTAGGTACACCGAGGCGCGAACCGGAGCGCCAACCCTCAATATCGTCCTCTCCCTGAAAAAAACTCACACTTTCGCCGCTGCGATAGCCACAGGCGGTGACGCTTACCGCTCGTATCTCACGATCTCTTATATTCTCGGTGAGACGACCAAAGTCCACCTCCGTCTCGAGAAAGTCCCGCAGCGGGGTGTTATCAAGCATGGAACCCGGCACATCTATGCCGGCACCACTCATAAACCCCTTGATAAACTGACCCGCACTTTTTGCCATGGCCCAGTAATTCGCGTGATACACAGTATCTGAAGTAAGCCGCAACCAGAGCTGCTCCAAATGCTCAACACTGTGCCGAAAAATATCGCCGCCCGCGCCAAGGCCTACCGCATTCAATGCGCCCGCCGAACTCCCCGAAATCACGGGGAAGGGATAATGAAAATCCGGAAACTGCTCGGCAATGGCTTTGAGCACACCAGCCTGGTAAGCTCCACGCGCACCGCCACCTGTGAGTATTAATCCCGCTGTCATGCAAAGAGTTCCGCTGAAATTCTGCCACTGCCGCAAAGTGTAGCACTTAGCGAGCAGTTTGCCGCCTGCAGCAAACTATCGGTCTTTACGCTGATAAAACACCATGCTTAAATGCCCGCATCTCTGCCCATCGCTCTTCGTTTATGCAAGATTTCCACTCGCAATGCCCCTTGTGCCAGGCAAGCTCCTGTAATGAGATCGATCAGGACGCACATCGCAAGTATTACCGCTGCTCTCAATGCAACTTGGTCTACGTCCCTGCTGCCTATCACTTATCGCAAACCGAAGAAAAGGCGATTTACGACTACCACGAGAATGACCCCCACGACGCAGGCTACAGAGCATTCCTCTCACGACTGGCAATACCGTTGAGTCAACAATTACCTGCTGGCGCCCAGGGTATCGATGTCGGCTGTGGCCCGGGCCCCACCTTGCCAATCATGCTGCGCGAACAGGGGTTCAGCTGCGATATATACGACCCCTATTATTATCCGGATACCACGCTCATCGATCACACTTACGACTTTGTGACGGCTACCGAAGTAGTCGAACACTTTTGTGCACCAAGAGTAGGTTTTGATCGCCTGTTCAGCCTACTCAAATCCGGCGGAAAACTGGGCATTATGACCAAAACCATTCCTCAGCATAAACGTTTTAGTCATTGGCACTACACGCGGGATCTCACCCATGTGAGCTTCTATCATGCCAGTACACTGGAATTTATTGCTGCAACATACCAAGCACACTTGAAGATATTACGATCCGATGTCGCTATTTTCGCAACAAAATAACACTCTCCTGCTATTGCCTAATCCCGCCACAATTTAACGCGCTTTCGAGAAGCGCAATTTCTATCAAAAATCGGTTAACACAAAGCGATAAGCTGATCTCTTCCTCAACACAGGCACAGTACATGCTGGCCTCATAGTCACCAAAGGAGAAATCGGTATGAAAGACCTCAACAGTTTTTACCCCGTGGTATCGGCAACCAACCCTAACGCTCTGTTGGCTTTTTTTGTCGAACAAATGCAATTTAAGCCCGTGTACACCTCGGATTGGTATTGGCACTTAAGCTTAAACCAGAGGCCCGATGTCAATATCGCTATCGTGGACTGCCAACACGAAAGCATTCCGGAAGGGTTTCGCACGCCCGTTCAGGGACTGCTGTTAAACTTTGAAATGCCCGATATCACCACTTACTATCAAAAAGTCGCCCAGGACTGGAAAATCCTTCTGCCCTTGCGCGATGAAGATTGGGGCCAGCGCCACTTTATCGCCGGCACCCCCGAGCCCGGACTCATGCTCGATCTGATCGAACTGATTCCGCCCAGCGAGGAGTTTCTGAAAAATTATGAGCATGAAGCAGAGCCTGCTTGAGGATATTCTCACAACTCTGGAACGAAGGCTCGAACCGCCATTCGATCTGGACGCGCTAGCGCACGAAATCGGCTACTCCAAATACCACCTCTGTCGCGCCTTTCACGCTGCAACAGGGGAAGGATTGGTAACCTATTTAAGACGTCTGACGCTCGCGCGCAGCGCCGCCAGCCTTACAGCAGGGATGCGCGTGCTCGACGTTGCGGTAGCACATGGCTATCAATCTCAGGAATCCTACCATCGCGCCTTCGTCAAAATGTTCAATATGACGCCCAAGGAATTTCAACGCGGCGAGCATCACCACAGTCTGTTCTTAAAACAGGCTTGGAGTACCAACCTGATGCCCGTGCAGGAACCCGAAAATTACACGCAGGAACTGAATGCCTTTTCGCTATGGGGCATGGGCGGCGAATACAGTTATGATCACTTTGATGATCTCTTCACCTTATGGGAGCAGTTTCATCAACACATCCCACGAAGCAAAGAAACCTTCGGCACCACCTTCCCCCTTCCCAACCGAGCCATGCACTTCCGTTACTATGCGGCAGCAGCACACCCTTGCGAATCACTCAGGTTGGTAAATATACGCATTCCTGAACAGCGCTATCAGGTATTTTTACATAAAGGCAAAGCGAGCCACCTGCCACAAACCCTCAATTACATCTGGGGAATATGGCTGCCAGAACACCGCTGTACCGTATCGGGGATCGATTTTGAGCGATACCCACCCGGCTATGACCCAAACGACCCCAATGCAGTAGTAGAACTGCACCTCCCTGTACGACAGGTGCACTAGCCCTCTACATTAAAAGGTAAACTAAGGGGAGCCTATGCAACAGCATCGTTAACGCTATCCCGCAACACACCAACGAACCGTTCCAGATCAATCCCGCTCACATCTTTGTGCGTTACCAGACGCAGCGGGTTCATGTCTTCGATCAAAATACCTTGATCCAGTAGATCATGCGCTAAGGTTTCTGCCAGTCTTTCGGGCAAGGTCACAAAGACCATATTGGTCCTTTGTTGAATGGGTGCACGCTCCATGTTTAAAGCGGAAATCTGCCGTAATTGCTCTGCCAGCCACGCCGCGTTGGCATGGTCTTCCTCTAAGCGCTCAATATTATGCTCAAGCGCATACAAACCGGCCGCTGCCAGGATACCGGCTTGGCGCATACCACCACCCAGCATTTTGCGCCAACGCTTGGCCTCATTGATAAAGGCAGCGCTGCCACATAATACGGAACCCACCGGCGCCCCGAGGCCTTTGGACAAACACAAAGACACACTGTCAAAGTGCCCTGTAATATCTTTAAGCGCAACGCCCTGCTCTACCGCTGCATTAAAAGCACGCGCGCCATCCAGGTGAAGTTTTAATCCCCGCTCACGGGTAAAACGTCGCGCGTCGGAAAGATAGGATTGAGGCAGCACGCGACCACCCACTGTATTTTCGAGAGCTAACAGGCGCGTTCGCGCATAGTGAAAATCATCGGGTTTCATCGCTGCAGCAACCCTGGCAAGATCCAGGCTGCCGTCAGGCTCAAAGTCCAGTGGCTGAGGCTGAATGCTACCCAGTACCGCCGCGCCACCCGCTTCGTACTTATACGTGTGCGCTTGCTGGCCAACGATGTATTCATCACCACGTTGACAGTGTGCGAGCAGGCCGACCAAATTACTCTGCGTACCCGAGGGCAAAAACAGGGCCGCCTCGTGACCGGCCAAAGCTGCCGCCACATCCTGCAAGCGATTGACAGTGGGGTCGTCGCCAAATACGTCATCACCAACCTGTGCCGCCGCCATGGCTTCACGCATTGCGGCACAGGGTTGCGTCACCGTATCGCTGCGCAGATCAATAACTTTATTCATCTTTTCCTTTATCTTTATTATTAACCGTTAACCAGAAAAGCTAACGCAGACTCTCCATCGGAGAGGTTGCTACAACTTTGCGCATCTGCCAGCTGGCGAGAAAACCTGATATGAGCGCCGTGACCAAAGGTAACTGCCACCATACCTGAGGGTGCGGTGTAAATGGCGCATCAAACAGCCGAGCCTGCAATTGCCACATGCTTAATTCGGCCGCCGTAACCGCTGCAAGCCCCGCCAGCAAACCCAGAATAAAAAACTCCAAAAACTGACTACGCTGCACAAAACGACGCGTCGCCCCCATGGTGCGCATCAGCGCCACCGCATGACGTCGACGGCTATACGTAGAAGCAATGAGTGATGAAATCACCAACAAGGCTGCCAATAATATAAGCACCAGAATCAGCTGCACCATTACACTCACCTGCTCAACGATCTGCCGCACCTTGGCCACCACCTGATCCAACTCCAGAATACTCACGCTGGGGAAATCGCGTGCCAGGGTATTGAGCAGCTCCTTATGCTCCTCAGGCAAATGAAAAGAGGTAATATAAGTAGCCGGAAACCGATCCAATGCCCCCTCTTCAAAAATCATATAAAAATTGGGCCGCATACTCTCCCATTGCACGCTACGGATACTGGTCACCTCGGCATCCACATAACCGCCACCAATCGCAAAGCGCAGTTTGTCTCCAAGCTCCAACTCAAGGCGCTCGGCAAGCCGTGACTCAACCGAAACTCCATTGGTAGTAGCGGGAAGATCCGACCACCAACTGCCTTTTTCAAGACGATTATCCTCGGGGAGCGAATCACTCCAGGTAAGGTTCAACTCCCGATTCAAGGCGGCGACATCCTTGGTAACTGCCACTTTTACCGACACATCATTGATATGACTTAAGCGACCGCGCACCATAGGATAGAGGCCAGACGTACTCAGTTCTGCACTGGCCAGTGTTTGCCTGACCCCCTCTAGCTCATAAGGCGCGATATTGATAAGAAAATGGTTGGGTGCGTCTTCTGGCAATTGGGTTTGCCAGTCATTGAGCAGAGACTCGCGAGCTATAGTTAGCAAGCCCACCAACAATAACACCAGAGCCAATAACACTCCCTGTAATAGGCTGTGCCCGCGTTGACGCAACAGCCCCAGCGCAGCGTGGCGGCCAGCAGAAGCCACCGGCAAACCGGGTAACACCAGCTTCTTTGCGAGCTTGCTAACCAGCACAAATAAGCCCATCAATCCCAGACTGGCCAGCGCCAGCCCCATCAGAAGCAAAGTAATCAGCAGGGCATCCTGAAGATAAAAAGCCAATAGCCCGATCACCCCGGCCAGAGACAAGATGGCTGAGGTTCGCGAAAAACCAAGTCGCAGCAAACCATCTTCGCGTAATACCCGCATCGGCGGCACTTTAGCGACCTGCACCAGTGGTGGCCAGGCAAAACACACAAGACTGGCCAGACTGGTGAGAACCGGCAAGACCAGTACCCTCGCATCAGGCAAAACCGTCACTTCGGTGATTTCGGGTACCCAAGCCTGCAACATCTCGCGCGCCCAAAGTGATAACACCATACCGAGCACAGCACCGATGGCAATTCCCATGCCCGACAATACAAGCAGCTGGATGGCGAAGCGCCCGTACAGCGCAACTCGTTGCGCCCCCAGTGTTTTCATTACAGCAATGGCATCAGCCTGCTCCATGGCATACTGGCGCGCCGACATGGCAATCGCTAAACAAGCCAGCAACACCGCGAGACTTGCACCCAATAAGAGATAGGTTTCGGTTTTCTCCAGAGCGCGCGCAATGGCCGGCCGCCCCTCTTTAACACTCATCCAACGATGGGTCTTGTCGAGCTGGGGCGAGAGCCAGGCCTCGTATTGTTCCAGCGCGTCGGGGGCACCATTAAAGTAGTAACGCCAGGTTAACCGGCTTCCGGGCTGCACCACTCCGGTCGCCTCAACATCCTTTAAATTCATTAGAACACGTGGTGATAATCCGGCAAGCGCAAAGCCAACATCGGGCTCCTGCTCGAGTATTTGCGTTGCAAGCAGTTGTTGCCTGCCGACCGTCACTGAGTCGCCCTCATCCAAACTCAACAAACTGTAC
>JBFHVM010000095.1:0-10611 GCA_041589495.1 Oleiphilaceae bacterium
CCTTTTTATTTTACTCGCGACTTATTTGAACAGTGTCTCGCCACTCAAACCCTGCTTCTCGAGAATGTCACGAAGCCTTTTTAGAGCTTCTACCTGAATCTGGCGCACTCGCTCACGAGTCAAACCAATTTCTTTACCCACTTCTTCAAGAGTGCTCATTTTATAGCCACGCAAGCCAAAGCGGCGAGCCAGCACTTCTTGCTGCTTACCGGAAAGCTGATCCAGCCAGCCATCAATACTGCCTTTTAGATCACTATCCTGCAGCAACTCAGCCGGATCGGAAGCAGATTCATCCGCTACGGTATCCAAGAGCGACTTATCGCCATTACCGCCGATTGGTGTGTCTACGGAAGTGATCCGCTCGTTAAGCCCCAGCATACGCTTCACATCGGCAACTGGTTTGTCGAGCAGGTCGGCTATTTCTTCAGGAGATGGTTCGTGATCGAGCTTTTGCGTCAATTCCCGCGCTGCGCGCAAGTAAAGGTTTAGCTCTTTTACTACGTGGATCGGCAAACGAATCGTTCTCGTTTGATTCATGATCGCACGCTCAATGGTCTGACGAATCCACCAGGTTGCATAAGTGGAAAAACGGAATCCGCGCTCCGGATCGAATTTTTCGACCGCCCGGATCAGACCCAAATTACCTTCTTCAATCAGATCGAGCAAAGTCAGCCCACGATTTACGTAGCGGCGAGCAATCTTCACCACCAGACGCAGATTACTTTCGATCATGCGCTTACGCCCCTCTTCATTGCCCTTTTGAGCAAGGCGCGCAAAATAAACTTCTTCTTCGGGAGATAGCAGTGGCGAGAACCCAATCTCGTTCAGATAAATCTGCGTTGCATCCAGCTGCCGATACGATTGCCCGTCAGAGCGTGAGCGTGTTCTCCGACTATCAATGGAAGTGACCACATTCGCGATTTCTTCCTGCTCTGTCATACCTGAATCAGAATTGTTTTCCTGAAAGGCCAAGTCGTCGTAATACTCTTCTCGTTCTGCTGACATAAAATGTACTCCGCTTTTTATTGTTTGCCTTCTCGTCGCTCTCGTTACTCTCGTTTCGGTTGTTACTCTTTACCTTCACTCTGCTTGCGCTGACAGCGCTTCACATCGCTACAAGAGCGTTTCACTACGAGATTCAAACTATGGCAACCTAGCTGTTAAAACCTGCGTCGTCACTGACGGCGCGCCCATTTCAGCGCCTGCACACCTTATCTTATCTGCGTGGCAGGTACTGTAGTGGATTAACCGGTTTTCCATCTCGACGAATTTCGAAATGCAACATTGGCCGATCCACTCCTGAACGCCCCATTTCCGCTATTTGCTGTCCCAACTTTATTTGTTGGCCTTCCTTAACCAAAATGCGGCTATTGTGGGCGTAGGCACTCAAGTACAGCGCGTTGTGGTTGATGATAATCAAGTTACCGTAACCAAGAAGACCACTTCCCGCATAAACTACCTCTCCAGCAGCTGCTGCAAAAATGGGGTCTCCCAACTTCCCGCCGATATCGATCCCTTTATTGACACCAGTTCGGGCGTTGGACTTCGCGCCGTTCCTGTACTTCGCAAGTATCGGGCCAAGATGAGGCCAGTTCCATTTTATGTCGTTGAACTGCTTATGTTTTTTTATTTTTGTAACGTTTTTTCTTATTTCGTTAGTTTGTTTACCTTCTGTTACATTGACAGCCCTTTTTTTCTCTGAATTTGAAGCATTTTCCGAACTCGATAAACTCCTTCCCCGACGCTCCAGTGAGATCTTTTGGCCCGGCACAATTGTGTAAGGAGCAGCGATGTTGTTAGCGCTTGCCAACTCGCGAAACTCACGACCATAGCGCCAGGCGATGGAATACAGGGTCTCACCCTGACGTACAACATGGGTTCCAAAATACACAGGAGGATTAAACGAAGCATCTTCGTAAATATCGGGATTTACGCATGCTGAGAGCACGAAAGGCAGTAAGATACAAATACTTACAAAACGCGAAAAACGGTCGTTTTTTGATCTTGCCACGCTTTTATTTGTGTATTTACTGATCAAACCGTCACGCCGGGATATTAAAAATATGACTATAAAGGTTAATTATTATTAACAAATAATCTTGTTTTCTAGAAATAAAATTAAGAAAAAACGCTAAACCCTTATTATTCAAACATATTCTGTAGAGTTATATTTTCTTGTTTTGTTACCAATGCGCCGCCACTGTTACCTTTCGAAACATCACATTAAAACCAGTTCACACTGATATTCGGTCGACATTCACAGCTAACGCGTGACCGAGGTCTCGCTTTCGGCAGACCACGCATCGATTGCCAACACCAGAACAGTCGCTAAGACCATGCTACACAAGGCCAACCCCCATTGAGAATCACCAATACCGACCTGCTCATAATAGGAGGGTAGCACGTTTCGCTCCATCAGAGGCACGCTTTCACCGTGACGATTTATACGCTCACTAAGCACCTCCCTCCAGGGCCATACTTTATTCAACGCGCCCAACATCACCCCAGTTAAAAAAGCCAAAGTGAAGTCATGGTACTCCCTGAACGCCCAGTGCAGCAGCTGGGCAATACTCAACAACCCCAGCAGACAACCCGCGGCAAATATCAGAAGAACCCCAAAATCGAAACCAATTATTGCCTCAAGCACAAAGGCATAACTGCCCAACATCACCAGGATAAAGCTGCCTGAAATTCCCGGCAGAATCATCGCACAAATGGCTAGCGCACCTGACAAAAACACATTCAGCGGCGTCGCTGCCATGGCCGCTGGCGCCATGGAGGTTATCCACCACGAAAGCAATAGACCACACAGCAGGGGCACACATTGCCCCCAGGTTCGTTGACGAATATAGCGCTGAATAACCACCACTGAAGCCAGTATCAGCCCAAAGAATGCAGACCACAGAGGAATGGGGTAGTACAGCAGCAGCCAGGAAATCAGGCGTGCAAACAGGACGATACTGCACAGAATGCCCGCCATCAGCGTTAACAGAAAATAGAGATCACTACGCATCACAAACCGTGACCAGCTACGTTCGCGTAATAAATCAAACAATGCAGGAAGAAAGCCACTGATTGCGGAAATCAGACGTTCATATATACCGGTAATAAAAGCAATCGTACCTCCCGACACGCCAGGTACGATATCAGCGGCTCCCATGAGCATTCCTTTAAGGAACAGCCAGATGTCAGGCCTCAAAGCGAGTCTCCCTCAGCGCACGGTTCCTGGCAAAAAAGGAACAAACATAACCGGCTCAATCACTTCACGATCAAAACGGTCGCCACGGCGGGTAATAACGGTCAGCTGCTGGTTAGCACCGCCCAGTGGCAGCACCATCTTGCCGCCATCGCGCAACTGCCTCAGCAACTCTTCGGGAATTTCATTGGGCGCTGCAGTGACCAGTATAGCGTCGAACGGTGCACGTTCCGGCCACCCAATTCCGCCATCGGCATGCCGCGTATAGACATTTTTATAGCCCAATTGATCAAAACGCTGCCGGGCGCGATCCAGCAAAGGGGCAATACGCTCCACGGTAAACAACTCACTGACCAATGGCGCGAGCACGGCACTCTGATAACCCGAACCGGTACCCAACTCCAGCACACGACGTGGTGAGCCTGCCATCAATAACTCAGTCATCCGCGCCACGATATACGGCTGCGAAATAGTCTGGTTATAGCCGATGGGCAATGCGGTATCTTCGTAGGCACGATGTGAGAGAGCCTCATCAAGGAAAATATGACGCGGCGTATCACCCATCACCCGTAATACGTCTTCGTTCACGATACCCTCATCGCGCAAGCGCTGAATGAGGCGCATGCGTGTGCGCCGCGACGTCATGCCTATACCGGCCAGATTAACCGACTCTACCACCGACAACTATTCCTCTAACCACTTTTCTACATCTTGCAACACTTCGTGCCGCGTCATATCCACCTGCAACGGCGTTATCGACACATAATCATGCGCCACTGCGTGAAAATCCGTACCCGGGCCAGCATCATCACCCTCGCCCGCGGCAGCAATCCAGTAGCGCTCGCGACCACGGGGGTCAGCCATCGCTTGTGGTGGCAACCCTTTGGCGCGATGCCCCAGGCGAGTCACCTTCATGCCCTTTATCTGCTCATAGGGTATGTCGGGCACGTTGACATTCAGCACCGTTCGGACCGGCACATGCAAGGGACGATCTCGCAGTAACAGGTCCTTCACCACCCGTGCCGCCGTTTCGTAGAGGTGATTATCCCGATTCACCAGGGATACAGCAATGGCAGGCAATCCTAAAAAGCGACCTTCGATCGCTGCAGCAACGGTTCCCGAGTACAACACATCGTCACCCAGATTCTCGTGACTGTTAATTCCGGCAATCACGCGGTCAAATTCTTTATCAAACAGCGCAGTGACGCCCAGATGCACGCTATCGGCAGGCGTCCCATCCACACAATAATAACCACTGCGCAAACGCGTGGCGCGCAGAGGCCGCGACAGCGTGAGAGAGCCACTGGCACCGCTATGATCGCGATCCGGAGCCACCACACTCACATCCACCACCGCTGCCAGCGTCTCCGCCAGAGTAATGATACCCTCAGCGTTAATGCCGTCATCGTTGGACACCAGTATTCGCATCAAACACCTTCCTTTTGTGAGTTTTCCTGGGCGGCAACTGTCTCAAACTCCAGCAACTCCGCTAGTAGCGCTGTAGCAAACACCCCCGCTGGCAACACGACATCCAGAGTCAGCACATCCTCATCGATGGCCCAGGTGAAAGACTCCGGCCTAATACAGTAAGCCCTGCGCTCCAAACGCAGCCGATTAGCATGTATCCCTTTGGCCAGCATAGGGTGTTCGGCCAGTATCAAAGCTTCTGCCTCGGTGAGCGCCGCTACATCCTCTTGGGGATCACCGTATAAAGGCCCACTCGCACCGACCTCTTGCCACACCCCATCTACAATGGCTTGCGCCAAATTCAGATTGAACAGGAACGCGCGCGCAGCCGACAAATAATAGCCCCGCTGACTTCGCGAAGCCTTAAGCTTGCCTGCAAAAAAACGCTCTCCTTTTTGCAGGTTGGCACCATCGCGACCAAACCGCTGTTCACCGAAGTAGTTTGGAAACCCCTGTTCGGCAATCAAAGCCGCACGTTGTTCGATCATCACCACATTGTCGAGACCCCGGACGACGATGCGAAATTGATTAGCCCGATGCTCACCTCTGCGCAATTTGCGACTATGGCGAGTGACATCCAGTATCGACACCCCTTCATGCTCAAAGGCTGCCCAATTAATTTGTCTGCCGCCGCGACGATAAACGCTAAACCACTGCCTAGTGACAGCCTGTCGGTCCTTAAGCCCCGAAAAACTGACATCCATTTCACGCAAACCCGCGAAACGCGCCAACTGCCGTGCAATATAGTCGGTATTCTGCCCACGCTTCTCGAGCCACAAGTAATCGTGTTCGCCTTCACCCGCCCATTCTTCGTCCATACATTCTATGACGACAAAATCCTCGGGTTGCGTTTTGATATACCCGTTGGCCCGATCACCATTGTAAGCACGTGGAAAGCTCAGAGAATACATCATGTTATGCCTTACCCAACAGTACAACAGCCTGACAAGCAATCCCTTCTTTACGTCCGGTAAAGCCAAGACCTTCTGTAGTGGTCGCTTTTAAGCCTATTTGATCTGGCGTACAGTCCAGCACTCGGGCAATACAACTTTGCATGGCAAAAATATGGGGAGACATTTTAGGGGACTGAGCAATAATAGTGGCATCGAGATTGACCAGTTCCCAGCCTTTATCGCGCACGAGGTCATAAACAACCTGCAACAGCTTGCGGCTATCAGTCCCCTTCCATCGCTCATCGGTATCCGGAAAATGCTTCCCAATATCGCCAAGCGCCAGAGCACCCAAAAGAGCGTCGCATATGGCGTGCAACAACACATCACCATCGGAATGCGCTTTTAGCCCTTGTACATACGGAATCTCAACACCGCCAAGTGTCACATACTCGCCTTCACAAAAGGCGTGTACATCATAGCCTTGCCCAATACGTAGATTATTCATGAGTTCTCATTATCACGTAAGAATGCTTCGGCCGCCGACAGGTCCTGGGGCCGGGTAATTTTTATGTTCCGCTCGCTTCCTTCAACAAGTCTGGGATGAAAACCGGCATACTCCATTGCTGAAGCCTCATCCGTCACGGCAATACCATCGCGCAATGCCTGCTTCAGTGCGTTGGCCAAGGCATCCAACCGAAATACCTGCGGCGTTTGGGCGCGCCAAAGTTCATTGCGATCGACGGTCGCCACACTGCAAGCGTTTTGATCAGCGCGCTTCAGTGTATCGACAACCGGCAAAGCCAGCAACGCTCCATCCGGTGCATCATTTCGCAAGACCTCAAACATCCGTTCTATTTCTCGACCTTGCAGGAGTGGTCGCGCGGCATCATGCACCCAAACCCAGTCGTCCTCCGCAGCCCCCAGCTCTCGCAAGGCTTGCAGCCCACTGAATACGGTATCTACCCTTTCCCGCCCCCCTTCACAACAGTGCAACCTCTCGCCTGTAATGCCCAACTTTTCCCAGTAGGGGTCGTTCGGCGCGAGCGCCAGCATGACGCCTGCAAAAGCCGAATGATGTAGAAAAGCGTCCAAAGTAATCTGGAGAATGGGCGCACCGTGGAGAGATAGATACTGCTTGGGCAGCGAGGACTGCATGCGACTGCCCACGCCAGCGGCGGGTATTACAACCCAATGCCGCGGAGTATTTGTTGTTAGCATAGGAATTAGCGGTGGGAACCAACCATCATAAAGAATGTTTCGTTAGGCCCTATCATACCTAACTCGGAGCGTGCGCGCTCCTCTATGGCCTGAACACCATTCTTGAGATCAAGCACTTCAGCATCGAGCTGCTGATTACGCAGCATCAAATGGGCATTCAACTCTCGCTGCTCTGCCACACTTTCCTGCAGCTGCCATACTTCTGCAAAACTGCCTTCACCCGCCCAAAGACGGTACTGCAGCCCCAGAATCAGGAACAACATAAAACTCCAAAGAATTCTCATCGGGGATCAGGCCTCACAACCTAAAGGCGACTCTCAAAAATACAGGGGGAATGTCTTTCACTCTAGCCCAGAAATCGGGATTGCGCGATGAGAAGAAGAGGAATTTTTATACCCGTTTTTCATAAGATAAAAAGCCAGGCCCGCAGCATCACGGACCCGGCCTATTTACCGGATCTTACTGACCCTTGATTTCCTGGCGCCCTTTATATGGCGCACTGACACCCAGCTGCTCTTCGATGCGCAGCAAGCGGTTGTACTTAGCAACACGATCAGAACGACATAGGGAGCCAGTCTTGATTTGGCCAGCACAGGTACCGACGGCCAGATCGGCGATTGTCGTATCTTCGGTTTCTCCGGAACGGTGGGAAATAACCGCAGTGTAACCGGCGTCTTTGGCCATTTTAATGGCGTCCAGCGTCTCACTCAGACTACCGATCTGGTTAAACTTGATCAGAATGGAGTTGCCAACACCTTTGTCGATACCCTCGGAAAGAATGCGAGTATTGGTCACAAACAGATCGTCGCCTACGAGCTGCACTTTTTCGCCCAGCTTTTCGGTCTGGTATTTCCAGCCATCCCAATCCGACTCATCTTGGCCGTCTTCAATGGAAACAATGGGGTATTGCTCACACAGCTCGGCCAAGTAATCACTAAAGCCCTCGGAGGAGAAACTCTTGTCTTCGCCACTCAATACATACTTGCCGTCTTTGTAAAACTCCGACGAAGCGCAGTCCAACGCCAGCGTGATGTCTTTATCCAGCTCGTAACCGGCATCGGCGATCGCTTGTTTGATCACAGCCAGTGCATCGGCATTGGAGGCCAGGTTAGGCGCAAAACCACCCTCATCACCGACTGCCGTGTTGAGACCTTTTCCTTTGAGTACTTTTTTCAATGCATGAAAAATCTCAGCACCGGCACGCAGAGCCTCCGCGAAGCTGGGCGCTGAAACGGGTTGCACCATGAACTCCTGAATGTCTACATTGTTATCGGCGTGCTCACCACCGTTAAGAATGTTCATCATGGGTACCGGCATGGAATACTGGCCCGAGGTACCGTTGATGTCGGCAATGTGTGCGTATAGTTCAACACCTTTTGCTTGCGCTGCGGCTTTTGCAGCGGCCAGAGAAACCGCCAGAATCGCGTTGGCGCCCAGCTTGGATTTATTCTCAGTGCCATCCAGATCCAACATAATCTGATCCAGCGCACGCTGATCCGTCACATCCTTACCTACCAATGCAGTCTTGATCTCGGAATTGATACCGGCAACCGCTTTGAGCACACCTTTACCCAGATAGCGGGACTTATCACCATCGCGCAGCTCGAGCGCTTCGCGAGAACCGGTAGAAGCACCGGAAGGCGCGCAGGCAGAACCCATGATGCCGTTTTCCAGAATCACATCCGCTTCAATAGTAGGGTTTCCACGGGAGTCCAGCACTTCACGTGCCTTGATATCCGCAATGTTTGTCATGTTTTTCATCTCCAATTGACTGCTGCCGCGAACTATTCAGTGTCCAGCGGCGGAAACTGTTTAACCAGGCTGTCGATGGCTTTTACACGCTCCAGGAAAGGCTTGAGCTGTCTCAAGCGCAAGGCACAGGGGCCATCGCATTTTGCCTCTTCCGGGTCAGGATGCGCTTCGAGAAACAGACCAGCAAGGCCTTGTGACATGCCAGCCAATGCAAGGTCGGTCACCTGCTCGCGACGACCGCCTGCCGAATCGGCGCGTCCACCCGGCTGCTGCAAGGAATGCGTGACATCGAAAAACACCGGGTACCCCATGCGCTTCATCACTCCGAACCCGAGCATATCGACGACCAGATTGTTATAACCGAAGCTCGAACCTCGCTCGCACAAAATCAGCTGATCATTGCCCGCTTCTTCACACTTGTTCAGAATATGACGCATTTCCTGCGGAGCCAGAAACTGAGCTTTCTTGATATTGATGATGGCGTTGGTTTTGGCCATCGCCACCACCAGATCCGTCTGCCGCGACAGGAAGGCTGGTAACTGAATAATGTCACACACTTCGGCAACCGGTGCTGCCTGATAAGGCTCGTGCACATCGGTAATAACCGGCACATCAAAGGTCTGTTTGATTTCTTCAAAGATACGCAAACCGGCGTCCAGGCCAGGCCCACGAAAGGAATGCATGGAAGAGCGGTTGGCCTTATCAAACGAAGCCTTGAATACATACGGAATATCCAGCTCTTCGCAGACCGTTTTGTACTGCTCAGCGATCTGCATAGCCAGATCACGAGACTCCAGCACGTTCATGCCACCGAACAGCACGAAAGGCTGTTCGTTAGAGATACTGATATCCTTGAGTTGAATGGTTTTCTGCGTCATCAGCGCAATCCTTTTAATTTTGATTTACGCAAGCCACTTACTTTTTGCAGGCGTTTGCCGCACGCACAAAACCTTCGAACAAGCCATGGCCATCACGAGGCGTCGAAGTAAATTCCGGATGGAACTGACACGCCACAAACCAGGGGTGATCGGGCACTTCGACCACTTCGACCAGCGCGTTATCAATCGAGCGACCCGAAACAATCAAGCCGGCTTCTTCAAGCTTGGGCAGCAGATTATTGTTCACTTCGTAGCGATGGCGGTGGCGTTCAACAATCACGTCCTTGCCATAACTGGCATGTGCCGTGGAGCCGGGTTCCAATCGACACTCCTGCCCACCCAAACGCATGGTACCGCCCAGATCGGAATCATCGGTGCGCTGCTCCAGTGCACCTGTGGCGTCTTTCCATTCCGTGATCAAACCCACTACCGGGTTGGCACTATCCGCTTTAAATTCGGTACTGTGAGCATCTTCGAGCCCGGCTACGTGGCGAGCAAACTCTATCACCGCCACCTGCATGCCCAAACAAATCCCCAAGTAAGGCACTTTGTTTTCTCGCGCATAACGCACCGTAGCGATTTTGCCCTCGACACCGCGATTACCAAAACCACCGGGCACCAAAATAGCATCTGCCTGTTTCAACAGATCGGTGCCTTCGTCAATAATGCGCTCGGAGTCGATGTACTGCAGATTGATCTTGATCCGATTGCGAATGCCTGCATGTTTGATAGCCTCGATCAGAGACTTGTAGGCATCAAGCAATTCCATGTACTTGCCCACCATGGCAATGGTGATTTCGCTTTCAGGGTTGGCCTCAGCCTCAACCACATCGTCCCATTCGGACAAATCGGCGTCCTTACACTCCAAGCCAAAACGTTCAACAATCAGCGTATCCAGTTTCTGTTCATGCAACATACGGGGAATCATGTAAATGCTGTTGGCATCTTCCAAAGGCACTACCGCACGCTCTTCGACGTTGGTAAAGAGTGCGATCTTGCGGCGAGACGAAGCATCGATTTCGTGATCGGAACGACACACCAGAATGTCGGGTTGAATACCGATGGAACGGAGCTCTTTTACGGAGTGCTGCGTTGGCTTGGTTTTGGTCTCCCCGGCGGTGGCTATGTAGGGCACCAGCGTAAGGTGCATGAACATGGCGCGCTGCGAACCCACTTCGATTTTCAGCTGACGCACCGCCTCGAGGAA
>JBFHVM010000096.1:0-10535 GCA_041589495.1 Oleiphilaceae bacterium
CCGGGGATGACGGATCACAGTTTGGTGCCCATGGCGGCAAAAGCCGCCGGAAAAAGTTTTGAAGAGTTGGTAGTGGAAATTCTCATTCAAACCCTTGCCACACAGAATGCGGAGGACAAGTCATGCCCTTGAGGTCGCGAGCCAAACTTGCTACCGAGACGCGCGGAGCCAGCGTTGTGCTGGATGCGTCGCCCGGTGGGCAGGGTGCCGAGAGTGTGCGCGTGTTTCTGCAGCGAGTGCGGGCTAACCGCAGCGTCATTACTTTGTTGCTGGTGCTGATGTTGGCATACAGCCAGCGACACTGGGTGGTGGCGTGGGTGGATCACCCGATTGATAACATCGCGGTACAGGGGCAATTACGGTACGCGTCAAATACGGCCATTCAGCAATCACTCGATGGTTGGCTGCAGGGCAGTTTTATGCTCACTGACTTGCAGGAAATTAAGGTGGCGGCAGAAGCGCATCCTTGGGTGGATAACGCGCGCGTGACGCGACTTTGGCCAGGTGCTTTGCGCATTGATGTGAGTGAGCAGGAACCCAGTGTGATTTGGAATGATACTGGCTACCTCAATCCGCGCGGCGAAATATTCCAGCCTCAAGACAGCATAGTCGTACCGGGGCTCATTCAATTGCGCGCACCGGCTGATGCCAGCCTGGCAGCCCGCCAGAGCATGCTCAGCACACTCAGTGCCTTGCAGCAGGATCTGGCTGTGCAGGGTTTTGGTTTAACGGCAGCCATGCAGGATGCGCGAGGCACATGGCGTATACGATTGGTACAGGGGCCAGAGGTGGCCCTCGGTAGTGCGCCGTTTGACGACAAACTGGAGAGACTGGCTGAGGTGTGGGCATTTACACCCGCCGATGCTCGCTCCCGCATTGAAGCGATTGACACACGTTATCCCAATGGGGTCGCGGTACGCTGGCAGGAAATTCAAGTGGCCGACAGTCGGGATGTCGGCCGCAAATAACGAAGTAATAGCAACAGATAACAACTTGGGACGACCCGTATGGCAGGGCTAACAGAACAGCAACTCATCGTCGGATTGGATATCGGCACCTCCAAAGTGGTGGCGATTGTAGGTAAGCGCACGGATGACGGTCAGGTAGAAATAGTGGGTATTGGTTCCCATGCCTCCAAAGGCTTGAAGAGGGGTGTGGTAGTCAATATCGAAACGACGGTCCATGCCATTCAGCGCGCCATTGAAGAAGCAGAGCTCATGGCCGGTTGTCAGATTCATTCGGTGTATGCCGGTATTGCGGGTAGCCACATTCGCAGCATGAACAGTCACGGCATTGTTGCCGTACGTGACCGTGAAGTGGTGCAGGCCGATATTGATCGCGTCATTGATGCCGCACAGGCCGTTGCGATACCTGCTGATCAGAAAATACTGCACATATTGCCTCAGGAATATGTGATCGACAGCCAGGAAGGCATCAAAGAACCGCTGGGTATGTCGGGTGTGCGCCTCGAAGCCAAGGTGCATCTGGTAACTTGCGCGGTGAACGCGGCTCAGAACATCGAAAAGTGTGTCCAAAAATGCGGTCTTGAAGTGGACGACATTATTCTTGAGCAACTGGCATCGAGCTATGCGGTGCTGACCGACGATGAAAAAGAATTGGGCGTATGCGTGGTCGATATTGGTGGTGGTACGACTGATATTGCCATTTTTACCGGTGGCTCCATTCGCCATACGGCCGTTATTCCCATTGCCGGAGATCAGGTGACCAATGACATCGCCATGGCCCTGCGAACCCCGACGCAAAATGCAGAAGAGATCAAAATTAAATATGCCTGCGCGCTGACCCAGCTGGCGGGTGCCGAGGAGACGATTAAAGTGCCCAGTGTGGGAGACAGACCGCCGCGCGACCTGTCTCGTCAGGCCTTGGCCGAGGTGGTAGAGCCGCGTTACGAAGAACTGTTCACGCTGATTCAGTCAGAGCTGCGGCGCAGCGGATTCGAAGACGTGATTGCGGCGGGTATCGTGCTCACTGGAGGCACCTCCAAGATGGAGGGTGTTGTGGAGTTGGCAGAAGAAATATTCCATATGCCGGTTCGCCTGGCTTCTCCCCAAGGAGTGAGTGGGCTCTCGGATGTCGTCAATAACCCCATGTATGCAACAGGCGTAGGCTTGTTGATGTATGGAATCAAACAACAGGAGTCGGGGCTTGCGCCGGCACCTAAAGCAGAGGCTGGCGAAAGCGCTATTGAGAAAATCAAAGCATGGTTTGCCAGAAATTTTTAAACAAAAGCAATAAAAAAGCAGTTAAGCAACAACTAGCAGATTGAAAAATATAACTAGGAGAAAGGGCAATGTTCGAACTTGTTGAAAATGTCTCGCAGAATGCTGTCATCAAGGTAGTCGGCGTCGGTGGTGGCGGCGGTAATGCTGTGCGTCACATGCTTGAAGGTGACGTGGATGGCGTGGAGTTTATTTGCGCCAATACCGACTCTCAGGCCTTGAAGGATCTCGAAGCCAAATCGGTAATCCAACTGGGCAGCACTATTACAAAAGGTTTGGGTGCTGGTGCGAATCCTGAAATTGGTCGTCAGGCAGCGCTTGAGGATCGTGAGCGAATCGCAGAAACCCTGAAAGGGGCTGATATGGTCTTTATTACCGCCGGTATGGGCGGTGGAACCGGTACGGGCGGTGCGCCTATCGTGGCAGAGGTTGCGCGTGAACTGGGTATTCTGACCGTTGCCGTCGTGACCAAGCCTTTCCCCTTCGAAGGTGGCAAGCGTATGAAAGTGGCCGATGCCGGTCTCGCAGAGTTGGCCGCCAACGTTGATTCCCTGATTACTATTCCAAACGAAAAACTGCTGGCAGTACTGGGTAAAAACACCACGCTGCTGGATGCGTTTGGTGCGGCCAACGACGTACTGCAAGGTGCAGTGCAGGGTATAGCTGACCTGATCATTCGCCCCGGTATGATCAACGTCGACTTTGCCGATGTAAAAACCGTGATGTCTGAAATGGGCATGGCGATGATGGGTACCGGTTCTGCAACCGGTGAAAACCGTGCCAAAGAAGCGGCTGAAGCCGCTATTCGCAGCCCTCTGCTGGAAGACATTAACCTGCAGGGCGCGCGAGGAATTCTGGTCAATATCACCGCTGGCGTTGATCTCAACCTGGGTGAATTCTCCGAGGTTGGTAATATCGTTGAAGAGTTTGCCTCCGAGTCGGCGACGGTTGTCGTGGGTACAGTAATCGATCCCGAAATGACTGAAGAGCTGAAAGTAACGGTAGTTGCCACAGGCTTGTCCAACCCGGCAGAAAAGCCTGTGAAAGTCGTCGACAACACTGCTAAGGCAGTAGACGGCACCACCGATTACAACCAGTTGGACCGTCCCGCGATTACGCGCCGTCGCTCTGCGGTTGAAGCCCATGGTAATGCGGCTGTAGATACCAAGGTAAACCGAGCAGAGCAAAGCAGCGTTGATTACCTGGATATTCCGGCGTTTTTGCGTCGCCAGGCAGATTAATTTAAGCTGACTGAAGCCGGGCGGATTCGCTCCGCCCCGGTCTGACTGTTGTCCTGAGAACTATGACAGACAGATGACAGATTAACGAATAGTAACAGTTGTGTGTTGGGAAAAGAGAGGCGTTCTGTTAGTATGCGCCTGTTTTTTGACCAATTGCGGTTGTTATTAAGGTTGTAATAGCTCAAATATGATTAGACAGCGTACATTAAAGAACACTATTCGTGCCACAGGCGTGGGGCTGCACTCGGGCCAGAAAGTGTATTTGACCCTGAAGCCGGCTCCTGTTGATTCCGGTATTGTGTTCTGCCGCACCGACCTCGATCCTGCGGTCGAAATCCCGGCGCGCGCCGAAAACGTCGGTGAGACCATGCTGTCTACAACGCTGGTAAAAGATGGCGTGAAAGTGGCGACAGTAGAGCACCTGCTCTCCGCCATGGCAGGTTTGGGCATTGATAACTGCCGCGTGGAGCTGAGCGCTGAAGAAGTACCCATTATGGATGGCAGTGCCGGCCCTTTCGTTTTTCTGATTCAGTCTGCGGGTATCGCAGAGCAAAGCTCTGCCAAGAAATTTATTCAGATCACTAAAGAAGTCACCGTTGAAGAAGATGGCAAACGCGCCACTTTCCTGCCTTTTGAAGGATTCAAAGTGGGCTTTACCATTGATTTTGATCACCCTGTATTCAAAAATCGCAGCCAGGTTGCATCCATTGATTTCTCCAGCACCTCGTTTGTGAAAGAAGTCAGTCGTGCACGTACGTTTGGCTTTATGCGTGATATCGAGCGTCTGCGATCGATGAATCTGGCCCTCGGTGGCAGCGTAGATAACGCCATCGTCGTCGACGAATATAAGGTGTTGAACGAAGATGGTCTGCGTTACGAAGATGAATTCGTGAAGCACAAGATTCTGGACGCCATCGGAGACTTGTACCTGCTAGGCAATTCTCTGATTGGTGAGTTCAAAGGGCACAAATCTGGTCATGATCTCAATAACAAGTTGCTGCACAAGTTGATGGATACACCGGACGCTTGGGAAGTGCGCACCTTTGAGAATGCTGACTCGGCACCTATTTCATATATGAAGCCGGTACTGGCGGCATAGTCTGTAGTCAGACCGAACGGCCATATTAAGTAATGATTGACGAGGTGGGGTAAGTCAAACCATCGGCTCAGTCTTTTGCGTGACTGGCCAGGCGCTGCAAGATCGCCCTCAATGCCTTATCTTCTGTTTGCCCAGCCTCTTGTAAAAGAGCCTGGGCATTTTCTTGGCTTAAAGAAAGTGTATTCTGTGTTTGCTTACGCTTGCCGGCGGTGGGGCGAATGGCAATTTTAAGGCTATGGATGGGCTGTTGCAGGCGCTGACTGAGTTGTCGGGTAAGTTGCTGTTGTTGCATGCGCAGACGGGTGGCAATGGCTGCAGAATGGCATTGGAGTTGCAGTGTTCCCTGCTCAATGCCGATCAGGCGAAACGCATCACGAAATTTTTCCGGTATTAGGGCAAGTACGCGTTGTTCCAGAGAGCCACGTTGTTCGGCTTCCTGAATTAAGCGACCCAGCTCCTGGTTGCGGCGCAGGGTCCGATCGATGATCAGGGAGTCGGAAAGCGCTTTGTGTTTGGGTTGGCGTCGTAACATAAAGACAATATTGCTCACTTGCATGTCGGCACGTCATGCAGTACAAATAGCGCGCACAAAAAATAGCGCGCTGTATAGCAGGGCAAAATAGCACATTAGTACTAGATTTACGCTATGAACATTATTCTGGTCAGTAAAAATCACGGTAAATCCCGCGTCCTCAAACTGGGTTGGATGCATGGTTTGTTGTCTGTTGGTGTATTGAGCCTGTTGGGTCTTGGTTTCGCTTGGACCGGATTGAGTTTGCAGTCATGGTGGCAGGGTGAGCAGGGCGAGCGGCTGAATCGTGCCGCTATAGAGCGTTGGGAGAGTGATTTACAGGAGCAGCGTGAACAGGTCGAAGCGGTCAGTCTGCAGTCTCGTCAACAACTGGATGCAATCACCCTGCGCATGGGAGAGTTACAGGCCCGCTTGATGCGCCTGGATGCCCTGGGTCAGCGACTCACCGAAGTGGCAGGGTTGGGTAATGGAGAGTTTGATTTTAGTTCGGCTCCCGCCGTGGGCGGCCCTATCGAGGAGGGAGTTGGAGAATCCTACACTTTGCCACAGCTGGATGAGTCCCTCGCGCGCATCCATCGTCAGATCGTGGATCGTGAACAGCAGCTTGAGCTTATCGACTCGCTGTTCGTTAATAAGACGCTCGCGGCGGAATCCTTTATTGCGGGACGTCCCATTACCTGGGGTTGGATGTCTTCAGACTATGGTTACCGTACCGATCCCTTTAATGGCAAGCGTGCCTGGCACGCCGGTGTTGACTTTGCCGGCAAAGAAGACAGCGATATTATTGCGGTTGCCTCAGGTGTCGTCACCTTTTCAGGGGATCGCTACGGCTACGGCAATCTGGTCGAAATTAATCATGGCAATGGTTTCGCAACGCGTTATGCACATTGCAAAGAGTTAAAAGTTAGCGTGGGTGCGGTGGTTGAGAAGGGGCAGGTGATTGCTTCAATGGGTAGTACCGGTCGCTCAACGGGGCCACATGTGCACTACGAAGTACTTAAGCACGGTAAACCTATCAATCCGAAGAAGTATATTCTACGAGCAGCACGCTAATTTAGTGTGATGTAACGCGCCCTTCATACGATTCCTGCAAACTAAGCAGTATAAAGCACGGTTAGTCCCTTTCAGTTGCCATGGAATTGGCTGTAGAATGTTGTTTTTTGATGGATCAAAGGCTAGGAACTCTCGCCAGGTCGCACCCTTCGTGGCAAGGCCGGCATTGGTAATCGTTCGTTTCCTTCCTCTTATCACGCAGCAAATTTAAACCGTAGAAGACGCATATGTTCTCATCAGCAATGACCAAAATTTTTGGGAGTAAAAACAAGCGCGAGCTCAAGCGTATGGGCAAAGTCGTCGCGCGCATCAATGCTCTCGAGGAATCCCTGTCCTCTTTGGACGATAACGCACTCAAAGCCAAAACCGATGAATTCAAATCCCGACTGGATAAGGGCGAAGCACTAGACAAGTTGCTGCCCGAGGCATTTGCGGTGGCCCGCGAAGCCAGTCGTCGCGTCATGGGAATGCGTCATTTCGATGTGCAGCTAATTGGAGGTATGACCCTTCACGAAGGTCGTATCGCTGAAATGCGAACCGGTGAGGGTAAAACACTGGTGGCTACATTGCCCAGTTACCTGAATGCACTGACGGGTAATGGTGTGCACGTGGTGACGGTGAATGACTACCTCGCCAAGCGTGACGCCAAATGGATGGAGCCACTGTTTGACTTTCTGGGCTTAAAGGTGGGTGTCGTCTATGCCGGCCAGGCTCCAGAAGAAAAGAAAGCGGCTTACGAGGCCGACATCACCTACGGCACCAACAATGAATTTGGGTTTGATTACCTGCGTGACAACATGGCCTTCAGCCTGGAGCACAAGTTTCAGCGTGGCCTGCATTTCGCCATAGTGGATGAAGTCGATTCTATCCTGATCGATGAGGCCCGAACGCCCCTGGTTATTTCGGGAGCAGTGCAAGACAGCTCCAAGCTGTACAAGCAGACCAATGCTTTGGTGCCGCTGCTCAAACGCGCCGAAGTGGGTGAAGATGGCAAACCCGTCGACGAAGGTGATTTTATTGTCGACGAGAAAACCAAGTCAGCTGAGCTTACCGAAGCGGGTCATACACACCTTGAGAGCCTGTTGATTGAGCGTGGCGTGCTAGAAGAGGGTGATAGCCTCTATGCGGCAGCGAACCTCAACCTGCTTCACCACGTGTATGCGGCTCTGCGAGCGCATCACCTGTACGTGAAGGATGTTGACTACATTGTTCAAAACAAACAAATCGTTATTATCGACGAGCATACCGGTCGCACCATGGCCGGCCGGCGCTGGGGTGAAGGCCTGCATCAGGCCATTGAGGCGAAAGAAGGGGTTGCTATTCAGGCCGAGAGCCAGACGCTGGCTTCGACGACCTTCCAGAATTACTTCCGTATCTACGAAAAACTAGCCGGTATGACCGGTACCGCTGATACCGAAGCCTTCGAATTTAATCAGATTTACGGTCTCGATGTGGTGGTGATTCCTACTAACAAAGAGGTTCAGCGTATCGACTACAACGACCTGGTTTACCTCACGCAGGAAGAAAAGTTTCAGACCATTATCGATGAGGTAAAGGCGGTTGTTGCGCAAAAACGTCCGGTGCTGGTGGGTACCGCTTCCATTGAGGCCAGTGAGTATCTCTCTGGCTTGCTTAAAAAGGCGGGTATCAAGCACAACGTACTTAACGCCAAGCATCACGCGCAAGAAGCTGAGATTGTAGCCCAGGCGGGTTTGCCCGGCGCGGTCACCATCGCCACCAACATGGCGGGTCGTGGTACCGATATCGTCTTAGGAGGTAACTGGGAAGCCGAGGTGAAGGCACTTAAGACTCCTACTGATGAGCAGATTGCTAAAATCAAGGCAGACTGGGAAGTGCGCAACAAAGCGGTGAAAGACGCCGGCGGTTTGCACATCCTGGGTACTGAACGTCATGAATCGCGTCGTATCGATAATCAGCTGCGCGGTCGTGCCGGCCGTCAGGGTGATCCTGGTAGCACCCGCTTCTTCCTGTCCCTTGAAGACAATCTCATGCGTCTGTTTGCCAGTGATCGTGTGCGTAATATTATGCAGGCGCTGGGCATGGATAAAGGCGAAGCCATTGAGCACAAAATGGTGAGTAACGCCATCGAGAAAGCGCAACGAAAAGTAGAGGGGCGCAACTTTGATATCCGTAAGTCGCTACTCGAATATGATGATGTGGCCAATGACCAGCGTCGTGTGATTTACGAACAGCGTAACGAGGTGATGGAGTCTGACGATATCTCTGACGTAGTGAAAGCGATTCGCGAAGAGATTGTTAACGAAGTTGTCAGTGGTTTTATTCCGCCACAAAGCCTCGAGGAGCAATGGCAGGTGCCGGGTCTCGAGAAAGCGCTGGAGAAAGAGTTTGCCGTGCAGCTGCCTGTACAACAATGGCTCGATAGCGATGATCACCTGCATGAAGAAACCCTGCGCGAAAAGATTGTGACAGAAATCGGCAGAGTATATGCCGAGAAAGAAGAGGCCGCCGGCGCCGAAGCCATGCGTAGCTTTGAGAAGCAGGTGTTTCTGCATATTCTTGACACGCTATGGAAAGAACACTTGGCTCAAATGGATTTCCTGCGCCAGGGGATTCACCTGCGTAGTTATGCCCAGAAAAATCCCAAGCAGGAATACAAGCGAGAATCCTTCGAACTGTTTCAGGAAATGCTGCAAAACCTCAAACGCGACGTGGTGCGTGTTACCAGTCACGTGAAGATTCAGACGCAGGAAGAAATCGAAGAAATCGAACGTCGTCGCAAAGAAGAGTTGGAGCAGCAGTTGGGCAGTGCCAAGGCCGAACATCCCTCAGCGGGTGCTGAAGATGAGTCGGGCGAAGCGCCAGCCGAAAAGCAGGCACCGGTGACGCGCGGCGGTCGCAAAGTAGGGCGTAACGAACCCTGCCCCTGCGGTTCCGGAAAAAAGTATAAGCAGTGTCACGGTAAGGTCACTGCCTGATAAATACTGTTGAACGAGAAATACGGCGCTATCGATCTGATAGCGCCTTCCCAGGCGCCAAGCGCGCCAATCCGAGTTTCGAGGAAAGATTATGGCGGTAGGTCAGGCTCCGTTACCCTCTTTTGAAGTCATTGAAGGTGTCAGGCTCGGTGTAGCTGAAGCGGGTATTAAAAAAGCGCAGCGTAAGGATCTGGCGATTATTGAATTGGTAGCCGGTGGCACCTGTGTCGGTGTTTTTACGAAGAATGCATTTTGCGCTGCCCCCGTGACCGTATGCAAAGAGCACCTACAGGACAATCTGCAGGCTCAGGAAAACCGTTACTTGCTCATCAATACTGGCAATGCCAATGCCGGCACTGGTAAGCAGGGTTTGCTTGATGCGCGCAGTACGTGTGAAAACCTCGCTGCGTTGCAGCGGGTGTCGGTGCGGTCGGTGTTGCCGTTTTCTACCGGCGTGATCGGTGAGCCTTTGCCCATCGACAAAATTATCGCCGGCTTGCCAGCCGCGATTGCGGATCTCAGCGAAGACAATTGGGCGCGCGCGGCAGAAGGTATTATGACAACCGACACACGACCCAAAGGGGCGACTCGACGCCTGATTTATGGCGGCAAAGCAATTCGCATATCCGGGATTAGCAAGGGTGCCGGTATGATCAAGCCCAACATGGCGACCATGCTGGCGTATGTGGCGACCGATGCAAAGCTATCTCCTGAACTTGGTCAACGGCTGTTACAGGAGGCGGTGGACAGCTCATTCAACAGAATCACCATTGACAGTGATACCTCCACCAACGACGCCTGCATGCTGCTGGCTAGTGGGCAAAGTGAAGCGCCGGAGGTTAGTGAGGACCATCCCGATTTTGCACACTTTAAAGCTGCTCTGGTCTCGTTGATGCAGGAGTTGGCTCATCTGATTGTCAAAGATGGTGAAGGCGCGACCAAGTTTATCGCCATTAAAGTCGAAGCGGCAGCGTCGCTACAGGAAGCGCTGGATCTGGCTTATACGGTGGCGCATTCGCCGCTGGTGAAAACCGCTTTTTACGCCAGCGATCCCAACTGGGGGCGCATTTTGGCTGCTGTGGGGCGTGCCGATCTTCGTAATCTCGATCTGTCTGCCATCGATATCTATCTCGATGATGTGTGCATCGTCAAATCCGGCGAGCGTGCCGCTGACTACACCGAAGAACGTGGACAGGCCGTGATGGATCGCGAAGAGATCACCGTGCGTATCGTGCTTGGTCGCGGTGCCCGTGAAGAGTGCGTCTGGACCAGTGATCTTTCGCACGATTATGTCACCATCAATGCCGAATACCGCACCTGATTTGGCAATGGGCTCAGTTCATGTGGCCGTTGCTGTCATCGTAAGGCAGCAGGGAGCACAGCAGGAAGTGCTGCTCTCTCGTCGTCTCAAGC
>JBFHVM010000097.1:0-10499 GCA_041589495.1 Oleiphilaceae bacterium
ATCAACAAAGAAGACGACTTGGCTATCCTTTTGATACACCAAGGCTCCATCGTCTTTTAAGGCATTCTTGTCGTGGTTATACCCCAATTGCTTGACCAGGCTTTGGAAGTGCTGTGCTCGGCTGTCTAGCCAAGGGGTGTATATCACCGCCAATACACCGGCGATAACCTGTCGCTGGCTGTCATTTTGCGCGCATGCCATCGCCTGCAACGCGGCATAGTCCAATTGCCAAAACTCGCGCTCATAGGCGCTGGCCATCACCTCAAGGGTCGGGCCGCCCAGCGGTTTGTTCTTTAGCTCTACTAATCTGGCAAACTGCTCAAGCGCCAAGGCATACACTGTGTAGCCCAAACGCGACCACAGACTGTCCGTATTGTCCGCTAGTTCGGCGTGTAAGCGAGTAATCTCAGCATCGACTTCTAGGTCACTCTTATTCGCCATGGCTCTCAAAGCGCTTTCGAGTGCCTGCTCTTCTTGTAATGCCAGCGACAAGTAACACTCAGAATTCAACGCTAATGCCATTGGCTTTACCGTCTCCAACTGCTTCAGTAAGCCAGGTAAGCGCTCAGCCATATCTTCAAAGCGTGCCCAGAGCGCCGCCCAAACGGAATCTGGCTGTTCACAAAGATTGGCCAAAAACGCAGGGCGGTCGCTATCGTCGGCATTGAGGCCGTAATGACTCTCACAATACTTTTGCAATAACGACTGACGGGTACTTGACCAGGTATCGGCAATGGCTGGGTTATCGAGCCAGTGTAGAAGATCACGAATCGGGTCTTCGACGACTAAGGTGGCCAGTTCAGAAGAAGTAATGCGTTTGCCACGCAGGGCCGTAACATCTGCCTCAAGTAACGGCTCTAATACCTTAAGAAGGGTATCTTGGGTGTCTTTGTCTTTTGCGATATCGAGTTCGAGGCCAATCGTATTGTTGGCCAAAAAGCCCGAAACCGTCCAATCTCGATTATTATTGGGTGTTGCCCACCAGCACGAGCGATACTGCAATTCAGCCAGCATAGTGAGATGACTAGGGCAACTCTCGATGGCTCGTAACTCACGGCGTGATACGCCTGGTAAGTAGATTACCGGGATATGGTCCGTCTCTAATTGATGAGTGAGCCCAGCAATAACACACTTAATCCACACCGCCGGGCCTGTACGCTGATCGGGGTTATAGTCACCCAGCTCCACTAACTCTGGCATGGCGCTTTTTAGCAGCGGCATAGCCGACTGCCAGGCAGCGTCTTTGTCGGTCCATAAAATCGCCGCTGGATGCTGGGCTAATAAGTCGGCCTTATCGCCAAGCTTGCGCAAGTGCTTGATTAAAACATCGATCACCCTCATGAGCGGCTACCGTCACTCAGTTCGAAGGTATCTGCGTCTTGGTTCTTACTGGCTTCTGCCCCAGCTGCTACAACTGCTTTCGGCCCAGAATTTCCATTTTTTTCTTGTTCGGCTTGTGCTTTCGCATAGGCCTCGCGAGCCGCTAGTTTTTCTGCACGAGTCAGGTGGTGATCATTGATACGATCGCCTTTTTTGCCGCCGTATTCTAAGCCCAGGTGATACCAAGGAGCGCTTGGTACATCTGTACCGCGATCCTTCTTCCAGTGAATATTTGGCTTGGCGCGTAAAATACCCGCGCCTTTTTTCGCGACGTCTTTGGCGGTCATAAAGGGGCGAATATTTAAACGCACGCCATCGTTTAGATCTGGCTCCCAGCCAACAGGTTGTTCGTGCAAGGGCTTCCAACGCACAAATATATCGCAACCGCTGTCACCATTGCTGGATGCCTCACCTTGTTTAATAGCTTCCAGCTCGGTTTTTAAAACCTGGGCTGCGCTTAAACGAACTTCAGCACCATTCTCACCATTTTTAACGCCTGCGGCCTGCTGGCCGATCCAATCATTCAAATAGGTATAAATCAGACGATCTAGGCTATCGCCATCAAATTGATGGTAGTTCACTAAGGCGCTAAAACCGTCTTTCACACCATCCCATATTTGCCAAATAAATGGGCGGTGTTGGAACAACTTACAGTGCTGTTCGAAGAACTTATCACGCAGCCAGACTTCAAGCGACTTAGCGCCAACACACTCGAGCAGCTGAGAGCGCACCGTGTTGGACCAAGCATCGCCGTAGGCGGCTTCGAGCATTAACTCCAAACGATGAGCGGCGCTATCTTCGCCACGCAACGCAGGCAAACAGACGATGCCGTCGTCATCCACCAAGTCACCCAATAGCTCATCGCAACGATTCACCCATTCGCGCTGTTCATCAGCCAGTTCCATCTCCGGGTCCAGCTCCGCTGGCCAGCGATACCCTAACAGACGAGCGGTCGCGACTTGTAATACCGTATCGTCGACGCGGAGTTCGCCCTTTTCGGTCCATTTGGATTCGTCGCTCCAAACGACAGAACCGCACGGATGACCATGAAAGATCCATTGCGTTGGATCGTTGGTGTAGGGTTGAGGTAGGCCGTTGGGGTATTGTTCTTCGGCAACCCTGGACCATTTATCTTTATCAAACGGAACTTTGACCAAAGTTCCATTCGTCACATTTAACTTTTGATCGATAGCACGAATTTCAAAAAAGTATTCTTCCGAACTCGCAAAACAGTAAATAGCTGCGAGTTCGTCTACATTTTTCGGTACCATAATAGCGATGTTTTGATGGAAATAACTCTGAGAATATCCATAAGCCTGAATTACTCGCATTCTTTGCAGAGCAATGCCTTTCTTACCTCGGGCTTTCTGCCCTTTCGTAG
The DNA here is from genome assembly GCA_041589495.1 of Oleiphilaceae bacterium. Lineage (GTDB taxonomy): Bacteria > Pseudomonadota > Gammaproteobacteria > Pseudomonadales > Oleiphilaceae > PZPK01. The sequence continues at coordinate 2,762 of JBFHVM010000097.1, forward strand.
GATATGCAGTGTCTGTACGATGCAACTCCCCCTTTTCTTTCTCCCATCTAATAAGCTCGCAACACCCTTCAAAATGACCAGAGTTTTCTGGAGTTCCTTGAAACCATTCCCATGTGTTATTTAGACTCGGTATTTCCCAAACTTTCTGGATATATCTTGGATCATCCCCTGTTTGTATTCCCACGTAACAATCTGCACGCTCTGAAAGCAGTTCAAGATCAGAAGATTCACCTAAGCTTAACCGATAATCAGGGTTACCCATTTGATCTTTCTGACTAACCGAAATAACTTCCTCAAACAGCAACGCGTCAGCTTTTTCCGCAGCAGTTTTGTAATCAGCAACATCCAAACCCCGCATTTCATGGGGGGTTACTTCTCTTGTACTCCCCAGAGCAAGGTCTTGTGCTAATGGGCCACGGGTAATGCCAAGCAACTGAACATTAAAATCCCACATTGGAGTTTGAAACCCTTTCGGCCCCAAACGTGCCACCATATTCCAGGTGTCTTGTGTCAGAAGTTGCTCGCGAAACTTCTTATAGGTAGTTAAAAACAGCCAATTTTGCGGCAATACCACGCTGGTATGACCACCTAGCGTATTCATCTGTAGGCAACGATCAAGGAATACAGTCGCCAAATCATTTTTAGCTGCAGAATGGAATTGCTCGCAATATTCCTTGAGTTCATCACTTTGTTTACCGCGCGCTAAATACGGCACATTAGTGATAACCCAGCTGTATTGTTTGCTAAGCAGCTGCGCTGCTTTGGTTAAACCCTGGGCAGCGACCTTGGCTTCAAATGTCGTTTCGAATGTCACTTCTGCGCTGTCGTTATCACTATTGCTGTCGAGCGCTTGGTTTAGTGCATTTTTTAACGTGGGCCAGTCAACAATTTTGGCCGCATCGCTGCGGCGCGGGTTAATAAGGCTGCCCAACACAGGCGCATCTTCGAAGGTTTTTTGTAACCAATCTAAGGCAATGCCGAGATTATTCTCGCTTGTCATTATTCTTGCACTGCCAGCCTGAGCTGAAATTTGCTTGGCCAGTTGCTTCCACTCACCTTTGGCGGCACCGATAGCAATACCACTGCAGGCCAATTGCAACTCTGGTAGTTTGCGATAGCCGAGTGCTTTTCCTGTTTCATCCGGGTAGCGCCAGGCTTCAAGTGCGATAGCAAAGGCCGCAAGTTCAACACAGCGCTGGTCTAGCTCTAACCCGTGCAGGTTTTGGCTGAGTACCTTAGTAATCGCTTCTTTTGCAGTGAGACCTTCGTCTGCCATGCGCAATGGCACCAGCATTAAGAAGGCCGCGACTAAAAAGTGGCCAGAACCACAGCATGGGTCGATTACCGTAAGGTCTTGCAGGTGGTCAGGCCACTGTTCAAACGTACCTGCGGCTGGCGTCCAGGCATTTTGCTCACAGGGTGGCTGGTCAGCATCTGGCTTGATAAAGCGCAAATAGGTTAATGGCACCCCCGGTACACTGGCGGCGCTGCGCAGTTCTAACTCAGTCGTGGTGGTGGTTAGGTCGTTTTGCGTGAGCTTACGGTTTGCCCACCAGGCTCCCAAGGCGTTATCTAGCAGGAAACTGACCATATAGGGTTCGGTAAACAGCTGGGTCACGGGGCTAAGTTCTTCAGCGCCTATTTTAACCCCTGAGGCGTTTACCTCAGCCTTGCGTTCACTTTGCCAAAACTGATAGAGCCACCCGAGGGCATCTTGGGCCTGAAAGGTATCAGGGTGAAGGTTGATAATCAGTTGTTCGAGCTGGCGTACGGCATCTATGGGCAGTACGATTTTTAACGCTGGCGAGCTGGCACGAAACACTTGCGGCAGCATCTGCGCCGCTAAGAGTCCTGCTGCCTCCCAACCGTTGCGCGCGCCCAGCTCTGGGGCTAGCTCTGTGCACTCATCGAGTGTCACTGGATAGCCTTCGCACATCAGCAGGTTGTTCTGAATTAAGAAGTAAGCAAACAACATACGATGCCAATGCTCATAGGCGACTTCGCCAACCAGATGTCCAATTTGCTGGGTATCGTCACTGGCTTTGATATCACCCAAGCTACGGCCATGAGCACGCAGCTGATTACGCAGTTTGGCATCGGCGGGCTGCAGGTAACTTGGTGCTCGACTCTCACCTACACCTAAGCGCTCAATTTCATCACGGGCGGCTTTCTCGACCAGGGTACGCGCCTTGGTGACGGTTTTTTCTAATTGGCTACGAAGAGTTTTTTCCAGTGCTTGGCGTATGTAGGTTGCTGTCATATGTGTATGCCCGTTGTTTCCCTGCTTGTAGGTGCTGTTGGCTATGAGCGCTATTGTTTAAAACATTGGTTAGGCCAATTTTTCGGCCAATTTATTGGCCTTGGTTAGGCGACCGAAACGGGGCCGTCGGCCAGTTTTGCTCGTATATTCGCTTCCGCTTCTTCTAGCCATTGTTTTAACTCTTCGTCATTGCTAATCAGCTTGCGCGGCGAATGTACTATTTGCACCCGTGGCTGCAAGCGCTGAACAGCCTCAGCCCGCGCTCGATCAAACTTTGAGATCAGCGATGCGGTGCGATCTTGCCACTGCCCTAAGGTGCAGTGTTCAAGGCTTTCTAACACCTTGTCATTGCTGCTCAAGTCGAGTGGCGGCATGGTGGTAATGTTGAATTTCTGCAGTACATCTTGCTGCTCGTTAGCTGGCAACTTCTGCCATTGCTCGTCGGCTTCAAGTTGCAGTAAACAACGGTCGTATTCTTTTTGGTATTCGCTTTGATGGTGCACGATGGCATCACGCAGCGCGGTAATGGCATTGCGAATCAAAGGTTTTACCGGATTCGGTTCAGCCAACAAGCTACGGTTAGTCAGGATGGCTTGTTGTTCTTTTTGTAGATCAACATAAAAGGCCATGTCGCGACACATCGGCAGCAGGCTTAGGAATTCACTCCAATCCCTTTGCCGTTGTTTGATGAGCTCAGCTTTGTTTTGCCACTCTTCAATGTCTGCCTTGATGCGGTCTTGTTGCGCGCAGATTTCGGCCAGCAGCTCATTACCTGAGTACTGCATTATGTCATCGAGATATGTGGCTACCGGGCTTGGCGGTAACGGCGCATCACCACCAGCCTGGCGGGCTAAAGCCTTACCCTGTAGTAAGGCTGGATGCGCTGCAGAGGCCTCTTCGCCTGGCAATACACTTTGCCCAAGTGCCTGGAGCACGCCCTTTACCTTAATCAGCTGCATTTTACTGAGCTGTACTTTTTCTGGCTTAAAGGTGGCTTTGGCGATGTCCCTTCGCTCAAGGGTTTTGGCATCAACCGGTTGCCCATTGATATTGGCATTGAGTTGACTGCTGGCCAGCATGGCGACCAGAGCACCATCAATAGCATCCAACGGCCAACCATATGGTGCAGCCGTGAAATTTTGCTGAATCTCTTTACCCGTTTTGCCTACTCCCAAATAGCGAGTAATCGCCTCGGTCACTGGGTGGCTATTACCGTTACTGTCGGCGAGTAGGTCTAATGCGGTTTCACCGCCGGTTTTACGTGCAGCGTTGTAAACCTGTGCCCACTTAGGGTCGTCGGCTTTATCAAAATCTGGGTATAAGCGCTCGATGGCTTTTCTGCCTGCGCTTTCGAGTTGGTCTTCGATGGTGTCGCCTTCTACGTCGCTACCACCGGCCATTTTGATTTGAATAGCTGCAAAGATTTCTTTGTTGATGACATTGATACGCCCTTGCGCAACAGCCATGCGATGTTCCATCGCGGCTTTGGCGTCACGGCCAGCTTCTGTTTTCGGCGTGCCTTTATTGCTCAGTGTTTGCTCGGCGGCTTTCAACTCAACCATGGCTTCAACCAGATCACCGTGGTGTAGGTTAGGCACATACATCAGGATGGTTGCCTGGTCAGACGTGGCACCACGGGCGGTATGCAGAAAGTTCTTTTCAGACTCGTTGTGTACCCACACATAGAGCTTGTCTTGGGCATCCGCTGGCAAGGTCGATTCAAAACAGGTACTCAAAGGCCGCGATTCATTGCACTGGCCCTGGGTTAAACGGGTTTGTGCTACGAGACGACGAATGTGCATTTGCACCATTTCTAAGCGCATATTTTCGATGCGATTGAGGTTTCCGTTTAGCTGGTTTTGTTCTGTTTTGAAGTGGTCATACCACTGGGCACTTTCGGCAGTTTGCAGACGATATTCGTTATGACCCTGTTGGTTTTGGAAAGTCATCAACAGGCCTTCTTTCACCAGGTCTGCAAGTAGATTAGGAATCTGCTGGCGAATGCTGTTCTTTTCGCCCGCGAGATCTTCAATCATAAGGTCGGCCAAGTAATCGGCTGTTGCAACGATGCCGTGGTCAACATCCGTCGGCAGCTTACCAATCAGTAAAATCAAGGCTAAGACGCGCGCCTGCTGTTGTTCTGTTTCATTCCCATCTGCTTTGCGGCTGATGGTTTCATGAATGTCTTTCGAGATGACCTGAGCCTGCACTAGCTGAGTTTTCAGCTGCTCGTAGATGAAGTCTGCAGGAAGCACGTTACCCAGCGGCTTATCAGCCGTGTTTTTGCAGGCATCGTGAACAATACGCAGCTGAGTACGCAGCTGCGACACAGTGCCTGTTGCATCAAGCGCATGAAGCACGCGATCCCAGAAACGACGACGAACCGGTAGCAGCGGGTAGTCTGCAACCATGTTCCTTTCGTCTATTGGGTTGTGCTCAATCACTGAGCCATGCATATGACGGGAGATTTCGCCCAAATGGCGATCTAGCTCTGCTTGGATATCTGCTCGGGCTGATTCTTTCTTTTGCAGTATCACTTTGCGGATTACTGAGTCGACATCGGTATCTTCTAGCTGAATTTTCAACTGGAAGCGGCCCATTAAGCGCTGCAGGTTCTCATTGCTACTCAGTGCGCTTTGTCCTGTGCCTACAAAAATTACGCGAGATTTTAACAGGGGTGATGAGCAGAGTTTTTCGACGACGTGCTGCACGTCGTGGGCGCGATCGACTTCATTGCCTATAAACTGCTGTACTTCGTCAAGCACAATCAGGGTTAATGGAATCTCACCATTGACCTCGAGTACGTCGAAGAAGGTTTGCACGAGATCGGCATCACTGATCTCATCCGTTCGTTTAAACTGATTCGCCAACAAATTACCAACAGCTATCGGCGATTCTGCGAAGTCAGGGATGTGCTTTAAAAGCGCTTTATGAAGCTCTGGTGCAACATAGAGATTCCGCAGCACTTTATTCCATAGGCTATCACCAAGTTCTTGCTTGATCGTCTCTAATACACCTTGCTGCTTCAGCCAGATACAGAAGCGAGCGAGGTGGTATTGCTCCGGCATTCCCAGAGACCGAAACAAAATCGCGAGCACTGCCAGGCGAACGTTTTTGGTGCCTGCGCTACCTATGGTGCCAGCCGCGTTGTGCTTGCCCGGCGTATGCAAAGCAATGCTATCTAACTCATCGAACAGTTCTCGAGTGCTTGCCGGTAGATCGGCTAATGATCTTGGGTTTTGACCTGAAATATCTTCGTTAGACCATAACGCTGCAAGCATTTTAGCTAGGTGAGATTTACCTGAACCGAAGAATCCAGATATCCAGACACCAGGTTGCTCATCACGACCTTTGAAGCAGCTGACGAACTGAGTAAGGATATCTTCAATGCCCTCTTGGTAGCGTCCATCACAAACAAATGTTTTAAGCTCATATTCCAACGTTGCCAGGGATTCTGCATCACGGCTGTCGTTTACTTTTGCAACGCCCTGGTTTTTTAACAGATGAGTTGTCGGATCGTTTTGATAGATGTCTTTATTTAACACGAGCAGTCCTTGTTCTTAACCTTTTAATGCGGTGGCTAAATAGCCCCAGCCGTTTTTAGCGTCGAGCAGTCGATAGGTATTGCCCTCTTTCTCACCTGGAAAGAAAACGACCAACCTGCCCTGAATGACGTCGGCCAGATGGCGAACTAAATCAGAGACGGATGTAATGCCGAACAGTGTGCCACAGCCAAGTAGTGCTACTGCAGTTTTGCTTGATTCTACTTGGCTGTTTTCTTGTATTGTATTGCGTAACTCTTGCACCAAGTCTTCAGCGAAGAATTCGTAATTGGCTTCTAGATATTCAGGGTTTTCGTAATAGGCCTCGGCGTAATCTTGCCCTGCTAACCACTTTTCGAACGAATGGGTAATGTCTAGCAATAACCAGTGATAACCATGGGCCTGAGTTGCTTGTTCAAAGGCCTCTACACGAGCACGTAGCTTCAGCTCGTCTTCTGGTTTGTAAATCGCAAAGATTGAGCGCTCTTCACCAGAGGCAACAGTCGGCCAACTTAGGCTAATGTGGTTCTCGTACTCTTTGAGTAGATTGCTGATGCGATCAGCCATGCAAGACTTCCTTTTCGTGTTCGGTTAACCAGTTAGGAAAACGGATTTCTACCACTTCTCCAGCATGGGTGAATTTAATCAAGCCGCGACTATGGGCACCATGCGCCAAGGCGACAATCTCATCATGATTGATGCCCAGCAACTTTAACCACTTACTTTTGAGGGCAATGCTGCCATCTTCACCATGTAAATGGGCAACAAATAGTGCAAAGGCTATGTTAGTTGGGCCAACGCTTGGTTGAGACCTGACTTTCTTGTTCCGCCCTTGCAAGAAGCCCGCTTGAGTCAGGCTACCATTGATGTTTTGAGCAAACGAACTGAGTGATGACGGCCGATATCCACCAGGGTTGTGCTGTTCTAGCAGTTCCATCGTTTGTTCTTTCGAATAGGACTCGCCTGGGGAGACTGCGCTCAACATAGGGATTGCAAGTCGTAGCAGTGCGTCACGACAGAAGGCCAGCTGCAAAGCTAGCAAGGGTCGTTTTTGATCTTCTGTTTGCGCCCATAGTCTCAAAAAATTCCGATAGAGACACACGCTAGTATCTAGGCTGTACAAGTCGATAAGATGACGCAAGGTCAACTTCCGGCTGTTAGCTGTGCCCTTGTGCAGTATGTTGAAGTCGACAATATCTGCCTTGAAAGTAGTTAGCGGAGCACCGTCTGGGTGCAGAGCAATAAGCGCACTCAAATCCTCAATCATCATGCTTCGAGCTGAATGGGCACCACTTGTGCCGTACTTGAAGCCTAATTTCTCTAGATTGCCTTCTTTCATATCTTTTCCAGCAGGTCGCCAACTTCACATTCAAACAGCTCGCAGAGCTTGTCGATGGCTTCGAGATCTATACGCTGGGCGGTCTCTTTGTAAAGCAGGGTGACCGTATTCCTGTTCAGACCCGTTTCGCGGGCGACGTCGACGATTTTCATCTTTCTTTCGCCCATTAACCTGGCCAGATGACAACGGATCATAGGAGGATTTCCTAGCTATGAGAAGTAGGTTTAGAAGAGGTGAAGATACTACAGAAAGCATTCTTATTAAACAAAATGTCATTCAGAATGACATTTTAAAGTTCAGAAATTGAGCGGAAGAAGCCGTATGCGCTGGTTGAGATAATTCCGGCAGTGTTCCCTTACCTATCACGCACAAAAAAGCCCCGTTTCCGGGGCTTTAGATTTAAGCAAGTCTACGGCTTTTAAAGCTTACGCCTGCTGAGCTGATACCTGGCCGTGCTCTGTCAGCGCTTTAATGCCACTGATACGGTTCGCTTCGGCTGCCAGTACCTTCTCTTCGTCGCTGGCGTATTTCTCATCCCACTCCAGCACTTTTGGCGTCATCAGGTGGTGCCACAGCGGTGGAATCAGGGCGACGACG
>JBFHVM010000098.1:0-10497 GCA_041589495.1 Oleiphilaceae bacterium
AAAAACTACATCTTAGAATTGACGGAGGCCGCCTGTAAACCCGCCAATAAATAGGGAACGAGATAATTGACCACAGCTTCGGGATCGACCTTGGCGTCAGCACTATCCTCAAGAATTTCGGTAAGCGGCTGAATACTCGACATGGTAAAGGCCACCGAGCCCATCGTGAATTGAATACGCCAAAAACGCTCTTCAGTGCTTAACTCCGGAGTACTCTGTTTCACGAAATACATAAAAAGACGGAAGGTGCGCGAGTATTCCTGCTCCAGATAGCGGCGTAAATGACCTTGAGACTGGGTATATGCCAGCCCCATTAGCCGCATAAAGATAGACACACCATTGTCGTGATTGGTGGGTATACGCAAAAGACTCCGCGTATACAAACGCAAAATATCTTCAAGAGTTGGTGCCTTATCGCAGTCTTCATCCCAGCCTTTTTCTTTTAGCCCCTGCTCCATTAAGCGGCTCAGCGGCCCTAAAAAGCGAGAGAATACTGCTTGAATCAAAGCGTTCTTTGAACCAAAGTGATAGTTGACTGCTGCTAGATTCACCTTGGCTTTGCTGGTAATCATGCGCAAAGAGGTCTCGGAAAATCCTTTTTCAGCGAAGAGTATCTCTGCCGCGTCGAGTATGCGGTCTACGGTTTCCGAGTGTGCCATGAAAATAGTAAAACTGTTCCAAACGAATGTTTAAAACATACGTTTGATGCGCAACCTTGTCAAGATTTAGGCGTCTCGTTGCGCTCTTTCTGCTTGGACTCTTCGGCCATTTTAGCTTCGAGACGGGCCGCTTCAGCATCGTTAATGCTGTCGTCCCACCCTTGGTTCAGGTTTTTGAAATGGTTACTCAGGTAGTCATTTTGGCAACGTTTGTATGCTTTCTGTGCTTCGATCATAAACAAGAGATAGAGCCTTATATGCTTTCTTTCTTTGATGACTTCCATGATGCTTTTTTCTTTTGAGAAGCGAATTAGACCCTGAAACAACTTACGCCCAAGGTTGGTATTGTACTTTTGCATCTTTTCGCAGCGCCAGGCCAAACCATCCTTTCCTTCCAAAAAGTGGATATGGTTCAAGGCGCGAAATTCGAGCATTTTACGCTTATCAAGCAAATGCCTCAGAGGTGGTCGAGTAAAAAAGGCCGTGCGTAAAGGGGAAAAGGCAAACACGACTGAAATAATGGCCAACCCGCATGCACTCGCCGCCAACCAAGCAGGAACAAAGCCCATAAGACCGATGACAAACACAAGGAAAAAGACGCTACATATGGCAGCCCAATAATCTCGATCCCGTCGTGCCAACACTACAATTTCATTATCAGGATAATCGTCCATGGCCAGACAATCGTAATTCATACCCATCACTGGCTCGCAGCCTGCCAGTAACTTTTTCTTACGATGCTGCTGGATACGCATCTCATTTTGTTTTTTTAGCTTTTCCTGCTCACGCTCCTGCTGTTTTTGTTGCTTCAGTTGCTCCTGACGTTCAGCTTCGCCACGTCGATCATCAGTTTGCCGGCGTTCATCCTGCCCTGAAGGTGGCGCCCCCCCCTCCTCACGTCGATCCGTATTTTTACGACGACCAGTGGTCACCGTTGGAGGTTGGGCTGTTTGGGAAACAGACTGCAGCACCTCAGACGATGGCCGAGCCGTCTGGTTAGTAATTTTTTGTCTGTTATCCAAAGCCACTGCGCGTTATCCCTTATAAATTCGCACTTTAAGTTTGATTCTGACAGTTAAATATCGACTCAAGATGCCTTAACTTGAGCGCTTCTACAAATGTTTACATCTCAAAACTCTAAAGTTAACTCAGCGAGCTATACTTTTTTCAAAGCTGACTAACGGAAATTAGCTTGCACAAAAATATCGCCTGCTCTCTATTTGTAATATTGCTTTGGATGCCATTATCTGCGCAAGCGAACCTGAATGTTGCCAACCTTGAGGAGCGCATACCTGTCAATCCTCACCTCCAATGGATGGTTGACCCACAAGCGCTATTTACCATTCAAAAGCTTCAAGCTATCCACGAGAGCCATTGGTTTGACGACACAGAACAAGCTCAGCTGAGTTTTGGTCAATACAATGCGCCCATTTGGTTTAGATTATCCGTGGAGGGACTGACACACTCACAATCTGAACACCTATTGCAGCTTACGTATCCGCACCTGGACTATCTTGATGTTTACGTGGTAAGTGATGGCAAAGTGATAAACCAGTATGCCACTGGAGACCTGCGCCCCCATAACTCCCGTCCACTGGCTACCACGGACTTTGTATTTCCACTGCCGCAGCGCGAAAACCTTACGGTTTTTATCAGAATAGCCAGTGAGGGCGTTCTGGATGTGCGCACCTTTCTGTTACCCGCTGACCAACTTGTAACGCAAACCCGCCATTTTTTCTTTCTAAACGGAATTTATTTTGGCGCTGCTTTAATCATGCTTATTTACAATGCATTCATCTATTTTACTATTCGCGATCAGAGCTACCTGTATTACCTTGGTTACATTGGTGCCAGTGCCATACTTCAGGCAACTCTATCAGGACTGTCGTTCCAGTATTTGTGGCCAGGTCTCGCAGAATTTAACGCCTTGGCGATCTTGCTTGCAGCCGCTTTACTCACCAGCTGTGCCATCGGCTTCATTATCACTTTTATCGGATTGAGCAAAGCGACCACGCCCATCGACTTTATTTGGCTAATGCTTATCGCCGTTAGTTTTTTACCTATACTGCTCTCCTATTTTCTTATTTCGTATAGCTTTGCCTTAAAAGCGACGTTTATCGTCGTCATGTTCGCCGTTTTTTCTGGTTTTTACTTGGGGTCCAAATACTGGGTCAAGGGAGTTAAAGCGGCCCGCTATTTCGCGTCGGCCTGGTTTATTTACCTTTTGTTTATTGCGATGTATCTCATGCAGTCGAATCAAATAATTGAACCCAACTTTTTAAGCGACAATGCATTTTCTATCGGGTCTCTTGTTGAACTATCGCTCCTTTCGTTAGCCTTTGCAGACAAACTTAATGAAGAACGCGAGTTGCGTGTAAAAGCTCAGGATGATCTGTTGAATTTGACTATTCGCATGAACGAAGAGCTCGATTCTCAGGTGCAGGCACGCACAATCGAGCTTGAAAACGCCAATGCGAGGCTAAAAGAACTTAGCGTAACAGACGGCCTAACCCAGCTTAAAAATCGTTTTTATTTTGATCAGGCGCTAAAACGGGAAATGCGGCGCTGTGTGCGCGAGCAGTGGCCGTTTTCGGTCATCATGCTCGATATAGACCATTTCAAACGCCTGAACGATGAACATGGTCACTTGTTTGGAGACTTTTGCCTGAGCCGAGCTGCGCAGCTGGTCCAATCAGTGATCAGGCGCCCATCCGATACCCTAGCCCGTTACGGTGGTGAAGAGTTTGCAATATTACTTCCCAATACCAACCTCGATGGAGCAGTCAGTCTTGCGGAAAAGATTCGCGAACACTTTAAGGAAACCGAGTTTCGCGACTCGGGGATATCACAATATCTCACGGTAAGTCTCGGTGTATCTAGCGCCCGCCCTACGCCCGAAACTGCCGAATCCAGTCTGGCGATTCTGGATTTGGCTGACCAATGTCTGTATAAAGCCAAGCAACAAGGCCGCGATCAGGTCGTTGCCAAACAATACAGCTAAGCAGGTTTGTTAATATGTTTACAGGAATCGTTCAGGGTGTGGCGACAATACAATCTGTAGAGGGTAATGACACGCTTAAGCGACTGCGCTGTCAGTTTCCTGAAAATGCACTCGCGAGCGTGACCCAAGGAGCGAGCATTGCCCTGAATGGCGTTTGCCTCACGGTTACCGATTTTGATGTCAAGGCAAGCACCGCGTGTTTTGACGTAATATTCGAAACGCTGGATAAAACTAATATTAGCGATTTGAATTCTGGTGACAGGGTCAACTTTGAACGCGCAGCACGTATCGGCGATGAAATTGGTGGCCATTTAATGTCTGGCCATGTTTCTTGCACCGTTGAGGTAGCACGCGTAGAGCATGGTGGTGACGGCTACAGTATTTACTTCTTCACACCTGAACACTTCTCGGACTACCTTCTACCCAAAGGGTTTGCCGGGTTAAACGGCTGCAGCCTAACGCTAGGGGATAATGTAAACAAAGAGTTTGCCGTACATCTCATTCCGGAAACACTTGCTGTCACAACGTTTTCAGCTTTAGAAACAGGTGACCGGGTCAATCTCGAAGTAGACCCGCAAACCCAGACGATAGTAGAGACGGTAAGAACTTACCTGGCCCGCAGCGGTGCAGGCATAGACACAGCAACCAAGCCCTAAGCCCTAGTGCGCCGACATCACAATAGAAGTGTCGTGAATCTTGAAGTCAGTAAAATAAACCTGGCCAATACTCATACCCGTGTCGCCAAAAGAAACGTGGGGTAAATCCCAGTCCCACTTCACATTAATATCGTAAATCGCTTGGCCATCCACGAGCTGCCCCAAGCCCTGACTTGGGTCAAGATTGGCTACGGTAGGCAGAATACCCTCTGCAGAGGCCATTTTGCTCTCAATGCTAGCGAAGCCGAAACTACCCAGCGTGTCGTTACCACGCATGTTGTGGATGCGCATATCGCGCAGGGTAAGCCCGGGGTTAGTCACTTCACGAGGGATGAATGTATTCGTTGCGTTACTTGTACGATCGATATCGAGATCGTCGACTCTGAATTTAACATCAAGGCCTATGTAGGAATCGCCTATACGAATGCCTTTTGGCTCACCGGGCGATGATCCTTCATGTGTGCCGTTGCCGTTATTTTTAAGGATGATATCAAAGTAACCCAGATATGCCTGTACGGAGAAATTCTCGCTAATGGCCGTCTCTGTCAGGCCATCTGTACTTCTCAAGCCGTACATTCCTTCCTGATAGTGCAAGTCAACAGCGTGCTTGTAGGAGTCAAGGTTTGCCGCCATTTCGGTCAGGTTACTTGGAGGCGCCATGATGTCGACCCCCATATCGACGGATGTTACATGGATGACTGCATCACCATCACCAAACTGCTTACCATAGCCACCGCTACCATCGGAATACTCAGAGATTGCCCACGCCACATCAGTTTCATTGGTATCGAAATACCCCATGTCAGCGTATTGAGCAACTTCAGAGAAACCCACCGGAATATATTCGCTGCCGTCTGTGATATCGACTTTCGCGCGTATGTTATCGACCAGACCACCGCCAATACCGGTTAAGGAGATGTCTTTCCAGACCATGCTGCCGGCATCAACGTATTCGATCTCGCCAATCGTCACCTGTGTTTCGATATCAATGGTCAGGCCAGCTTTCGCTACGATACGATCAAGCGAGTCATCGTCAATCAGTTTTAATTCTGCATTGGCAACATTGGCAATACCGAGACAACACGAAAATAAGGCGATGCGCGCATTGTGCTTTCTGCTATTTCTGACTTTGCTAAACAACATCATGCCTTGTCGTCTCAGTGGAGAATTTATTATTGGCGTTATGCGTGACAGATCTTGATTGCCCAGCCTAAAGACATCTTGCCGACATATCGTTCACTTAGGCTGACTATCAGTCACAATTACAAACTATCACACAATGTTACATTCTCCAATTTTCCGGTCGCTCACTTGCCGTCCTTTGTGACGAAGTCGACACTTTTATTTTCTATCACGCGGGGCGCAACATTCCCTGCTTTTGTATAAACCCTATAATGTCTTCAAGCCCCAGTTTGGTCGCCATATTGGTAAACACAAACGGCTTATCACCACGCATTTTTTTAGCGTCGCGCTCCATTACCTCCAGCGAGGCACCTACGCCGTCGGCGAGATCAATCTTGTTGATAATTAACAGATCGGATTTGGTGATACCGGGGCCGCCTTTGCGCGGTATTTTGTCGCCCGCACATACATCAATCACATAGAGTGTTAAGTCCGATAATTCCGGACTAAAGGTAGCGCTGAGGTTATCCCCCCCACTTTCTACAAATACCAATTCGAGGCCCTCATGCTGTTGCTGCAGCTGATCAATGGCTGCCAAATTCATGGAAGCATCTTCACGAATTGCTGTATGGGGGCAACCACCGGTTTCTACTCCCATAATACGATCTTCGCTCAGGGCCTCGTGACGCATCAAAAACTGGGCATCTTCCTTGGTATAAATATCGTTGGTCACCACTGCCATGTTGTAGCGGTCACGAAGCTCTTGGCAGAGGTTTTTCAGCAGTGCGGTCTTACCGGAACCTACGGGTCCACCGATACCTACGCGCAAACAATTAATCGACATTCTTAACTCCTGAACAATCTGGAATATTGGGTTTCGTGCCAGGCCGAAAGCATGGCCTGACCGGGCAAACTACCCGTTGGATTTATTGAACTTGCTGCATCGCTATCAAGCATCTGCGCAAGGGGTTGGCGCAAGGCCAATAGAATCTGTTGTGTATCGCTCTGGCCCAGCGGAATCGCTTTGGCTGCTACGGCCATCTGGTTTTCTAACCAGGCCCAGCAAAAACTCAGCCGTGTCATCCCTGCTGTCATACCAAGACGCTGGGCGGCAAGCGCAAAGGCGGCCAACAAAGCGATTTCTTCTCCTTGCTCGCGCCATGGTTCGCTTGGGTCGATCACTTCCTGAGTAACCAATAAACGGTACAGCGCGGCGCCCAACAACCGTTCCTCTTCGTACAATTCAAAACTTTCGCGCGCGGCGAATACTTCATTACTGAGGGAGCGAAAGGTGGCGTGATCCGAATTTTCAATGGCTTCTACACATAAATTAAGTAAAGGTACATCCAGCGACAGCAGACCATGCTCAATAATACATTCCACCCAAGCCTGCAGACTTGTGCGGTCTATCACCTTGCCCTGTTCAATAGCAGCTTCGAGGCCCTGCGAGTAGGCAAAGGCACCAATGGGCAATGCAGGACTGCTGAGATACAGCAGCGCGGACAAATCATGGGTAGACGTGGTTGCGGACATATGAGCGACTATTAATGAGCGTGATGGTGGTGAGCATGACCACCTTTGGAGTAAGCGCCAGACTCGGGATTAAAGGGGGCTTCAACCGAACTAACCGCAAGCCCAAGCCCAGCAAGCATCTCTTCAAGTATCGCATCTGGTTGAATGCGCAATACCTTGCTCTGTATATCCACGGGCACATGCCGATTACCCAAGTGATAAACCCCGCGAGCGAACAGCAACCAGTCATCGCAAGAGGCTTCAGACAGCTGTTCGGTTTTGGCGCATACTCTCAGAAATTCTCCATTTTCGGCCTGCAACAAATCCCCATCGCGCAGGGTCTTACCTCGTTCAAGGAAAAGACCGACTTCGCGATCTTTACTATCGCGGGTTAACAATCTGCCTTTTACCCGCTCTTCATAAGACAAGGTAATCGTCGCATCCGGTGCCTCATCGTGTTGAGTGCCGAGATATTGTGTAATTTTAAGTACTGCTTCAACAGTCATGCTGGTTCCTAAAACAGAAAATAACGCTGGGCCAATGGGAGCTCTTTGGCGGGCTCGCAAGTAAGCAACACACCGTCTGCACGTACCTCGTATCGTTGCGCATCTACCTCAACTACTGGCATTAGTGCGTTATGCACCATGTGCTGCTTTTTAACACCGCGCACATTGCGGCAGGGTAACAACTGGCGCTTGAGCCCCAACTCCTGGCCAAGACCAGCATCGGCAGCGGCCTGACTGACAAAGGTAAACGAGGTGTGGTTTACTGCACTGCCCAATGCGCCAAACATGTGACGATAGTGCACTGGTTGTGGCGTAGGTATCGACGCATTGGCATCCCCCATAGGCGCCGCAGCGATCATTCCACCTTTAATGATGAGGCTTGGCTTAACACCAAAGAAAGCTGGCCTCCAGAGCACCAGGTCAGCCAACTTGCCTACCTCTACTGAGCCAACGTCATCCGCGATGCCGTGCGTGAGAGCTGGGTTAATCGTGTATTTGGCGATATAACGCTTGGCCCTGAAATTATCACAGCCTAGATCACTGTCTTCGGGTAATAGGCCGCGTTGTACTTTCATCTTATGCGCGGTCTGCCAGGTACGCGAAATCACTTCACCTACCCGTCCCATCGCTTGAGAATCCGAAGCGATCATCGAAAACGCGCCCATATCATGCAGAATATCTTCGGCAGCGATGGTTTCTTTGCGAATACGAGAATCGGCAAAGGCGACATCTTCGGGAATATTCGGATCAAGATGGTGACAAACCATCAACATATCGAGGTGCTCATCGACCGTGTTCACCGTATAGGGCCTGGTGGGATTAGTCGACGACGGTAATACGTTATCTTCACCACAGGCCTTGATGATATCAGGCGCGTGACCACCGCCGGCACCTTCGGTGTGATAGGTGTGAATCGAGCGTCCTTTGAATGCCGCCAGCGTATCCTCTACAAAGCCGGATTCGTTTAGCGTGTCGGTGTGAATGGCGATCTGCACATCAAACTTCTCGGCTACACTCAAACAAGTGTCGATGGCGGCCGGCGTCGTACCCCAATCTTCGTGAAGTTTTAGACCCACAGCACCATAACGAATCTGTTCTTCCAGCGGTGCCATGCGGCTCGCATTGCCTTTACCCAAGAAACCGAAGTTCATGGGTAAACTGTCGCAGGCCTGTAACATTTTGCCGAGATTCCATGGCCCCGGCGTACAGGTAGTGGCATTGGTGCCTGTCGCAGGACCTGTACCACCACCAAGCATAGTGGTGGTGCCCGACATCAAGGCTTCGTCAATTTGCTGCGGACAAATAAAGTGAATATGCGCATCAATGCAGCCAGCCGTAAGTATCTGCCCTTCTCCGGCGATCACCTCGGTACCGGGACCGATCACAATATCCACGCCTTCCTGCGTGTCGGGGTTGCCTGCCTTGCCAATTGCCGCAATGCGACCATCGTTAATACCCACATCGGCTTTGACGATGCCCCAATGGTCGAGAATCAATGCATTGGTAATCACGCAATCCATCACTTCGGAAGCCAGGCCTTGCCCCTGCCCCATGCCGTCGCGAATCACCTTGCCTCCGCCAAATTTCACTTCGTCGCCATAGCGAGTGTAATCTTTTTCTACTTCGATCCAGAGCTCGGTGTCGCCCAGACGAACTCGGTCGCCGGTGGTCGGGCCAAACATGTTGGCGTAGGCACTGCGAGATATCTTTGCCATATTCTTAATCCTTATCTAGATCTAACTGGCCCATTACTTCTGCCCTAAAACCCACCACGACTCTGTCCCCGGAAAAAGGCACCAAATCGACGGTCCGAGATTGGCCGGGCTCAAAACGCACCGCTGTACCTGCGGCAATGTCGAGGCGCTGTCCGCGCGCTGCTTCGCGGTCAAACTGAAGTGCTGGGTTAGTCTCAGCAAAGTGGTAATGTGACCCCACCTGAATGGGGCGATCCCCACTGTTAGCGACTTTGATAGTAGTAACCGGGCGACCGGCGTTGAGTTCGATTTCGCCTTCTTTTACTGCGTATTCTCCGGGAATCATCATGACTGTCCTTGCGCCTAGTTGATGGGGTCGTGAACGGTGACCAGTTTGGTGCCGTCAGGAAATGTTGCCTCGACCTGAACTTCATGAATCATCTCGGCGATACCATCCATCACGTCCTCACGTTTGAGAATATGGCGACCTTCGCTCATCAGTTCGGCTACCGTTTTACCCTCACGCGCGCCTTCCATAATGGCAGCGGATATCAGGGCAATGGACTCGGGATAGTTCAACTTGAGCCCCTTGGCCATGCGGCGTTCAGCAAGCAAGGCTGCGGTAAAAATGAGGAGTTTGTCTTTTTCTCTCGGGCTTAATTCCATACTCGTTCTCGCTCGAAGATTAAGTGGACCAGATCCGCGGCGCGACCGGCTGCTGATCATCAATAAGTGGGCGGCCTGCTTGCCAAAGGGCAATCAGCGCATTTCGCAACTGCTCAGCACAGTGAGCCAAGGCGCGAATAATTAACACACCGGGCTTATGCGAAATGGTCAGCACTACATCATTTATCTCAGCCGCCGATTCACGCAGGGCCTCTACATAATTAGGCGCGTCATCACATACCCAGTAACAGGCTCCAAAGCAGTCGTGCTGCTGTAAGCCGGCGGGGTTTGTTCGTAGCGATGAATCAGCAAGCAGATTCAAATGTTCAGACACCAGAGGTTTACCGTCACGTTCGATACGCAAAGATTGCATAAGCGAACCGTGCTCGAAGGGCTCTGCCCCTGCCACACGACCCAGCACAATCATATCCCAGTAAACCAAAGAACTATCGCCATTCACCTCAATATGGGCGTGCAGTTCGGCGCGAGCGCCATTAAAAATAATGGTTTCCTGCGGTAGATACTCCAGGCGTGCATCATCCAAAACAATGCGGGTATGTTGCTGTTGCGACAAATCGTGGCTATCGGTGCCATATACCTTGCCGGCCGAGGGAGTAGTTATTAGCGTTCGGCTGCCTTTTCCGCCAGTCACTGAAATGCCCAGCTTATCGCCACTCACCA
>JBFHVM010000099.1:0-10465 GCA_041589495.1 Oleiphilaceae bacterium
AATGATGCGCTGCCTTTGACGGGAGTGGTGCTTACCAAAACCGATGGTGATGCGCGTGGTGGTGCGGCGCTGTCAGTTCGGGCGATTACGGGAAAGCCCATCAAGTTTATGGGTGTTGGTGAAAAGACCGATGCCTTGGAGCCTTTTCATCCTGATCGGGTTGCCTCGCGTATTCTGGGGATGGGTGACATTCTCAGTCTGATCGAAGATGCAGAGCGCAAGCTGGACAAAAAGAAGGCCGAAAAGCTCACCAAAAAAATCAAAAAAGGTAAATCTTTCGATCTCGAAGACTTTCGCGATCAATTGCTGCAAATGAAAAATATGGGCGGTGTTGCCGGTTTGCTGGATAAGTTGCCGGGCATGGGGCAGATGGCGCAGGTTGCGCAGCAGCAGGTGAATGACAAGTCGCTGGGTCAGATGGAGGCGATTATTTCGTCCATGACGCCGCACGAGCGCCGCTACCCTGATGTGATCAATAATTCACGCAAGCGTCGCATTGCGACTGGCTCTGGTACCCAGATTCAGGATGTGAATCGTCTCATCAAGCAGCACAAACAGATGCAAAAAATGATGAAGAAGTTCACCAAGAAAGGCGGCATGATGAATATGATGCGCGGCATGAAAGGCATGATGCCCCCTGGGGGCGGTGGTGGGCCATTCGGTGGCATGTAGTCAGGGATGACTTCGTGGCGCGTGTGATGCTGATGGCAGGAGTCTGAAAATAGACCAAAATAGGTGTTTTCAATCGCTTGTAATTGCTCTAGAATATGCGCCCTTTCGAGCGCCCGCCTGAATGCCGAACAGGTTTGCGGGTGTGCGTGGTTTAACTGAATCAGGATTACTAAACGAACATGGTTACTATCCGTTTGTCACGTGGTGGCTCCAAGAAGCGCCCATTTTATCACTTAACCGTTACCGATAGTCGTTCAGCTCGCGATGGTCGTTACATCGAGCGTGTTGGCTTCTTCAATCCTATTGCTCGTGGACAGGAAGAACGTCTGCGCGTTGACTCTGACCGTGTTCAGTACTGGATTGAAAAAGGCGCGACGACTTCTGATCGCGTTAAGAGTCTGCTGAAAGAAGCTGCTAAAGCAGCCTAATTCATAGCCCCGAAACGGGCTTGATGGTTTTAGTAGGCAGGAGTACCCATGACGGCGCCAAATGACTATGCAGTGATGGGTAAGATCACATCGGTTTATGGTGTGAAAGGCTGGGTGAAAGTGTTTTCTTACACGCAGCCAAAAGAGAATATTTGTCGTTACAAAGAATGGCGCCTCGAACGTAAAGGTGAGGTCAAAACGATCAAAGTGTTGCAGTGCAAGGCGCATGGCAATGGCTTGGTTGCTCAGCTCGAGGGCTGTAACGACAGAGATCAGGCGAGAGCGTATGCCGAGTTTTTGATCGGTGTTCCAAGAGAGAGCTTGCCTGAACTCGAAGCTGGAGACTATTACTGGCACCAGCTCGAGGGACTGGAAGTGCGTTTGGGTGATGGCCGTGCGCTGGGTAAGGTGGACCACCTGCTCGAAACCGGAGCCAATGACGTATTGGTTGTACGCAAATGCAAAGGCAGTATTGATGGTAAGGAGCGTCTGATTCCTTATCTACCTGAGCAGGTGGTGACTGAGGTCAACCTGGCTGAGGGCTGGATACAGGTCGACTGGGATCCAGAGTTTTAGAATGTGGTTTGGCGTTGTCAGTCTGTTTCCTCAGATGTTCAGCGTGGCCCGGGACTTTGGGGTGCTTGGGCGTGCAATTGAGCGCGGTAGCATAGCCCTCGAAACGGTTAATCCGCGTGACTTTGCGCACGACAGGCATCGCACGGTGGATGATCGGCCTTACGGCGGCGGCCCTGGCATGCTGATGAAAGTGGCTCCTTTAAAGGAGGCGCTTGCAACGGCCAGACAAAAAGCGCCGTCGCAACCGAAGGTCGTCTATTTGTCGCCTCAGGGGCGGCGTTTGGATCAGACCTTGGTTAAAGAGCTTGCATCTGAGCCTGCACTGGTCTTATTGGCTGGGCGGTATGAAGGTGTGGATGAGCGCCTGATTGAAGCCGAGGTGGATATGGAAGTATCCATCGGCGACTATGTATTGAGTGGTGGCGAGCTGCCGGCGCTGGTGTTGATTGATGCCGTGTCACGCTGGTTGCCTGGTGTGCTGGGGCATGAAGCGTCAGCGAATGAAGATTCGTTCGCTACAGGGTTGTTGGATAGCCCGCATTACACCCGTCCGGAGGTGTACGACGATTGCGCGGTGCCAGCAGTGCTGTTGTCCGGTGATCATGCCCGGATACGCGAGTGGCGGTTGAAGCAGGCCCTGGGAAGAACGTGGCAACGACGACCCGATCTGCTGAAAGATTTGGAGCTGAGTGCGGAAGAGCAGCAGCTTTTACAGGAATATATTGACGAAGTGAATCGCTAGATAAGGTTGCGATAACCTGATCAGCGCAATTTTGGGAGTGAAACATGAGCAGCAAGAACAACATCATCAGCGCGCTTGAAGCTGAGCAAATGACCGCGGAGATACCTGAATTTGGTCCAGGTGACACCGTAGTGGTACAGGTTAAGGTTAAAGAAGGTAACCGTGAGCGTCTGCAGGCCTATGAAGGTGTTGTGATTGCAAAGCGTAATCGCGGTTTGAATTCTTCTTTCACCGTTCGCAAGATTTCCTACGGTGTTGGTGTTGAGCGTACTTTCCAAACGCACAGTAAGCTGGTTGATAGCATCACTGTTAAGCGTCGCGGTGACGTACGTCAGGCTAAACTGTACTACTTGCGTGAATTGAGCGGTAAGGCTGCTCGTATCAAAGAGAAGCTGAACTGAGTTCAGACTTGATCAAAAAGGCGACTTCGAGTCGCCTTTTTTGTGTCTGTTATTTGTTGCGGTAAAACAGCATTGTGGTAAGTTGCTGTCATTATGCTGGCAAGGGTGTAGCTGGTGGATAGGGTGAACAGGGGGTGAGCGTTCTTTGCGGGTTTTGGCGGTAGATGGATAGTTTGGAGAAGTCGCAAGAGGCGATAGATCAGTTTCTTGAGATGTTATGGCTGGAGCATGGTTTGAGTGATAATACTTTGGCCTCCTATCGGCATGACTTGCTCCAGTTTGCCAGGTGGTTGTCGCAGGATTCGGCAACTGATCTTCTGCGAGGTGACAAGGTTAGCTTGTTATCCTATTTGTCGCATCGCCTTGAGCAGGGTGCAAAGCCCAGCTCTACCTCGCGTTGTTTGTCCTGTTTGCGGCGTTTTTATCGCTTTCACCTGCGTGAGCAGCGTATTCCGTTAGACCCGACACTTAATGTTTCTAATCCAAAGTTGCCGCGTTTGTTGCCAAAGTATTTATCTGAAGAAGATGTTTCGGCATTGTTGGAGGCTCCGCAGGTGGACGATGCCATTGAACTGCGTGACCGGGCAATGCTTGAGTTGATGTATGGATCCGGGTTGCGAGTGTCCGAGTTGGTGGAATTGCGTTATGAGCAGTTGAGTATGGAGCAGGGGCTTGTGCGCTTATTCGGCAAGGGCAATAAGGAGCGCGTGGTGCCCATGGGAGAGGAAACACTAGACTGGCTGGAGCGATTTTTGGTTGACAGTCGGCCACTGCTGGTGGGGGCAGGGGAGTGTGCAGCTTTGTTTCCTAGTCGCAGGGGGCAGCAAATGACTCGGCAGACCTTTTGGCACAGAGTCAAGCGCTATGCCATAACGGCTGGCGTGTCAGGCAAAATCTCTCCGCATACTCTACGGCATGCATTTGCAACACATTTGCTAAATCACGGAGCTGATCTGCGCGTGGTGCAGCTGTTATTGGGGCATAGCAATCTTTCTACTACGCAGATCTATACGCACGTCGCCAAGCACCGATTAGAGAGTTTGCATAGCACGCATCATCCTAGGGCCTGACTTTATGGGCAAAGCGTAATCATGGTGGGCTTGCGGATGAACTAAAAGCAGGTTAGCGTGTCGTAATGATGGCTCGCGGGTAACAATGAGAGTGTTGTATAGCGCTTTAATTGCCCCGGAGTACTAAAATGAAAGTTGAGGACATTTCCATGGGTTTTGTTAGCAGAGTGGTTGGTGCCACGCTGGCGCTTGGTGTAGCGATGGCTGCGCAGGCAGGTGAAAAAGAAATTCGCTCGAGTTTTTCCAGTGCGGTTCCCGGATTGCAGATCAGCGAAGTTCAGCAAAGCGAAATGAAAGGCGTATACCGCGTCATTTCGAATAATAATCAGGTGTTATTTACCAACGAAGATGGTAGCTATTTTATCGCCGGTGAGATGTATGGTACCGGTGGTGGTCAGCTGGTGAATCTTACCGAAGAGCGCCGCGAGTCCGTTCGCGCTGGTCAGTTAGCAGCAATCGAGCCGGGTCATAAAATTACCTTTCCTGCGAAGGGGGAGACCAAAGCACGCATAGCCGTATTTACCGATATTGATTGCGGCTACTGCCGAAAACTGCATAACGAAGTGCCCCGCATGAACGAATTGGGTATTGAGGTGAGTTATCTTGCCTACCCTAGAGCGGGAGTGGGCAGTGGTTCCTACAAGAAAATCGTGTCGGCCTGGTGTGCTGAAGATAAGTTGCAGGCCATGACCGATGCCAAAGCCGGCAAGCGTATCCCTGAATTGAATTGCGATAACCCTGTTGCGGCGCAGTTTGAAATGGGCCAGCAAATGGGTGTGAGCGGCACGCCTGCTATTTTTCTTGAAGATGGATCGCTGATTCCGGGTTATGTGCCTGCTGATCGCCTGGCGCAAAGTCTCGGCATTCTTTAGCGACAGGCATATATAAGAAAGGCTCGAACCAGTTGGTGTCGAGCCTTTTCGTTTCTGCTTCTATTGCGTAGTGCCTAGCAGCGGAAACCATTGTCCTTGAAGCGTTTCTCGCACTCTTTTTTGATGTTATTACAACGCTGGGCGCCCGCGGGTGACAGGCGTTCATAATTGCAGCTGCGGAACTCCTTACGTAGGTCACGATTGCTGTAGTCGGCAAAGGGGCCGCCACAGGCGCTTAACGTTAAAAGGGTTATCAATACGGCGCAAAAAGATACAGATTTGTTCATAGCGGGCAAGGCGTGAGGTCACGGTCCAGTTGTGTTTATAAAAATTCGCTCGGACGCAAGCCTAGCACCTTCATTCCCATCTTAAAAGGCGTGATGGTTCGTTTTTTTTCTGAGGCGAAAGGGTATACTATGCGCCGCAAAATTAACCTGCAGTTCGCAACGACGAGCGCAGCAAGATCTGGTTAACGAGAGGAAAGTCCCTTGACGTCCCTGAAAGTCGGCATTTGCGGTCTGGGAACCGTAGCAAGTGGTGTGGTGAACGTGATTCACCGTAATCAACATGAAATCGCTGCGAGGGCAGGCTGTCCGGTGGAGATTATTCAGGTGGCATCACGCCGTATGCGTGATAATTGTGACCTCAGCAATATTACCTTCACCACCGATCTGATGGATGTTGTGAACAATCCCGACGTTGATGTGGTCGCCGAATTGATTGGCGGTTACGAATTGGCCAAAGAAATCGTCTGCGCGGCTATTAAGAACGGTAAGCATGTCGTTACGGCAAATAAGGCCCTGATTGCCGAGCACGGTAACGAAATATTCGCTTTAGCCCGTGAGCACGGTGTAATCGTCGCATACGAGGCAGGCGTAGCAGGCGGTATCCCCATTATTAAAGCGATCCGTGAAGGTCTGGTTGCCAATAAGGTGAACTGGCTGGCAGGTATCATCAACGGTACTGGTAACTTTATTCTCACCGAGATGAAAGACAAGGGTAGGGAATTTGCGGGGGTGCTGGCCGAAGCGCAAGAACTGGGCTATGCCGAAGCGGATCCTACTTTTGATGTAGAAGGCATCGATGCAGCCCACAAACTAACGATTCTCGCATCGGCCGCATTTGGCGTGCCCCTGCAGTTTGAAAAGGCTTACACCGAAGGTATCAGCAAACTATCGACTGTTGATGTTAATCATGCGGATGAGCTGGGTTATCACATTAAGCATTTGGGTATTACGCGTCTCCACCCCGAAGGCATTGAATTGCGGGTGCACCCCACACTGATTCCCAAGCAGCAGATGTTGGCTAAAGTCGATGGTGTGATGAATGCAGTACTGGTCGATGGCGATGCCGTGGGTCAGACGTTGTATTACGGTGCCGGGGCGGGTTCTGAAGCAACAGCATCCGCCGTCATTGCTGACATTGTTGATGTTGCCCGCTTTGTTCAGGCTGCCGAAGGCCATGCTGTGCCGCCGTTAGGCTTTAAAGCAGAGCAGATCAAGCCTATGCCCGTGCTGGCCATTGAAGATGTAGCCAGCGCCTACTACTTGCGTATGACCGCCGAAGATCATCCAGGTGTGTTGGCCAAAGTGGCTTCTATTATGAGCGACCTGGGTATAAACATCGAATCGGTGATGCAGAAGGAAAATGAGCGCGAAGGCGAGACGATTCCGCTGGTCATGCTCACGCACACGGTCAAAGAGCGTCAGATTAATGCCGCCATTGAACAAATCGAAGCGCTGGACACTATTCTAGGTTCCGTCGTGCGCATTCGGGTAGAGCATTTGAATTAAGCCTGCTTCCAATCAGGGGCGTGTTTCAGTAAGCGTATGCTGGGGCTCCGCAAAAAAACATTGGAACC
Organism: Oleiphilaceae bacterium; assembly: GCA_041589495.1. Taxonomy (GTDB): domain Bacteria; phylum Pseudomonadota; class Gammaproteobacteria; order Pseudomonadales; family Oleiphilaceae; genus PZPK01. Next base: position 6,623 of record JBFHVM010000099.1, read on the forward strand.
AGAACCGGAAACAGAATCGGAAGAGCAAAGTGAAATATATAAGTACCCGTGGCAAAGCGCCCGCACTCGGATTTGAAGATGTGCTGCTGACTGGTTTGGCCAGCGATGGCGGCCTTTACGTACCTGAAGTGCTGCCGCGCTTCACGCATGAGGAAATAGCATCCTGGGCAGGGCTGCCATACTCGCAGCTTGCGTTTAATGTGATGTACCCCTTCGTGGAGGGCGCCATACCTGAAGATGACTTCAGAGACATGGTCGAAGAAACCTATAAGGGCTTCGATCATACGGCGATTGCGCCGCTGGTACAGATAGATAGCAATGAATGGGTGCTGGAGTTGTTCCGTGGCCCTACACTGGCATTTAAAGACTTTGCTCTGCAACTGCTGGGTCGCCTGCTGGATTACGTGCTTAAGCGTCGCGACGAGCGTGTGGTGATTATGGGTGCGACCTCGGGTGATACCGGTTCAGCCGCCATTGAGGGTTGTCGTCATTGCGATAACGTCGATATTTTTATTCTGCACCCGCACAATCGAGTGTCGGACGTTCAGCGTAAGCAGATGACCTCGGTTATTTCCGAAAACGTATTCAATATTGCTGTTGAAGGTAACTTCGACGATTGTCAGCAAATGGTGAAAGAGAGCTTTGGTGATCAGGGCTTTTTGGAAGGTACTCGCCTGGTCGCCGTAAACTCCATCAACTGGGCGCGTATTATGGCCCAGATCGTTTACTACTTCAGTGCTTCACTGGCACTGGGTGGGCCACACCGCTCCATGTCATTCTCGGTACCCACGGGTAACTTCGGCGATATCTTCGCGGGTTATCTGGCGCGCAACATGGGCTTGCCAATCAGTCAGCTCGTCGTGGCGACCAACCGCAATGATATTCTGCACCGCTTTATCAGCAAGAATCACTACGAAAAAGAAACTCTGCACCATACGCTGTCGCCCAGTATGGATATTATGGTTTCGAGTAATTTCGAACGCTTGCTGTTCGATTTATACGGTCGGGATGGTCATGCGCTGGCCGAGCTGATGGAAAAATGGAAAACCGAAGCGGGTTCTATTGAACCACACCGTTGGGAAGCTGCGCGCACCTTGTTCGACAGCTGGGCTGTTGATGACAAACGCACCTGCGAAGTGATTCGTGAAGTGTTCGAAGCAACCGAATATCTGCTCGATCCCCACACCGCTATCGGTGTTGAAGCGGCGCGTGAATGCCGCCGCGATGGAGCCATCCCCATGATTACGTTGGCGACGGCGCATCCGGCCAAATTCCCTGAAGCGGTTGAAAAATCCGCTTTGGGCGTAACGGCTGAATTGCCTCATCATCTGTCCGATCTCTTTGAGCGTGAAGAACGCTACGAGGTATTGGCGAACGATCTCAATACCATTCAGTCCTATGTGGCGGAGCATCGCCGTAAGGCCTGATTTTTAAGAGGTTGTTGAGCGTGTGATGACACGAGTCACTAAACGTATTAGTCGTCGCGCCATGCCGGATGAGCCCGGAACTCTGGGCTCGGATATTCCCGCCTTTTTACAGCGCATCTATCTTGCTCGTGGTATTCGCTCTGCGGCAGAGCTGGAGCTGCGTTTGCAGCATCTTGCCGATAATTCGCGTCTCAAAGGTTTGGATGCCGCTATTGAGTTGCTGCTAAGCGCCTTGCGTGAGCAGCAGCGCATTCTGGTGGTGGGCGATTTTGATGCTGATGGTGCTACCAGCACTGCACTCTGTGTATCCGCATTGCGTGCCATGGGCGGGCATTGTGATTATCTGGTACCCAACCGCTTTGAATATGGCTATGGCTTGACCCCGGAGATCGTCGAGCTGGCAGCCACACTCAATCCTGATTTAATTATTACCGTCGATAATGGCATCGCCAGTGTCGAGGGTGTTGCTGCGGCGCAAGCGCGGGGCATCAAGGTACTGGTTACTGATCACCATCTACCAGGCGATACGCTGCCCGATGCCGAGGCCATCGTGAACCCCAATCAGCCGGGCTGTGAGTTTCTCAGTAAGAATGCGGCCGGCGTTGGAGTGATATTTTACGTTCTGTCTTCGCTGCACTCTGCGATCCGTAAGTGTGTTGATCTCGCCCATCTCCCGAAAGTGAGCATGGCCGACTATCTCGACCTCGTGGCCTTGGGTACCGTGGCAGATCTGGTGCCCTTGGACAGAAATAACCGTATTCTGGTTGAGCAGGGTATTCGCCGCATGCGAGTAGGGCGTTGCCGCCCGGGAATTCTTGCCTTACTGGCGGTGGCTCAAAAAGATTACCGTCAATTGCGTTCGGTGGATCTTGGTTTTATTGTCGGCCCTCGCTTGAATGCGGCTGGCCGTCTTGATGATATGTCTTTGGGCATAGAATGCCTGTTGACGAATGACCCGCTCGAGGCCCGCCATTTGGCCCAACAGCTGGACGATCTTAATCGACAGCGTAAGGGCATCGAAGAAGAAATGAAGCGCGATGCGGAACAGCAATTGGCGGGATTAGGTGAACTGGAAGCCGAACAGCAGTGGGGTGTTTGTCTATATGACGAAAACTGGCATCAGGGTGTGATCGGCATTCTTGCATCACGCATCAAAGAAAAGTTGCATCGGCCGGCCATTGTTTTTGCGCCTGCGGATCCTGCAGCCACTGCCGATGATGACTTGTTGAAAGGATCCGCACGATCCATTAGTGGCTTGCACATGCGCGACGCGTTGGATTTGGTCGCCAAGCGTCATCCTGAGCTGTTGAGCAAGTTTGGCGGCCATGCCATGGCAGCGGGCATGACGATACGCTGTGCGGACTTTCACGCTTTTGCATCCGCTTTCGACGCTGTTGTTCGCGAGGTGTTGACGGCAGACGATCTGACTGCGACGCTATATACCGATGGTGAATTGGCCGATAGTGAATTAAGCATGGCGGCGATTGAAATGCTGCAGTTGGCAGGTCCCTGGGGGCAGCAGTTCCCGGAACCACGTTTTGACGATGAGTTTCATGTCGTGCAAAGCAAGGTACTCAAAGAGCGCCACCTTAAATTGGTGCTTAGTCGCGCCGAAAGCGGTCAACTGTATGATGCAATTCAGTTCAACAGTGACTGGGTGCGGCAGCCCCCACCATCGCGAGCCCGGGTAGTCTATCGGCCCGATATCAACGAATTTAGAGGCGAACGAAAAGTCCAGTTGTTGGTGGATTATCTTGAAGCACTTAACTAGTTTTCGAACGATTACTTTAATACTCATAGGTTTTCTTCTAACAGCCTGCAGTGCCCCTCGTTTTCATCCGCCCTCTACGCAAAAAATCACGCCCTACATAGATGATCAAGCCTTCGTGATGGCCGACGCCTATCGCCTGCCTTATCGTGCCTACCGTCCAGAAAAACCAAAGGCTCTGGTGCTGGCGCTTCATGGTTTTAACGATTACTCGCGAGCCTTTGAAGGCTTTTGTGAAGCGATGAAGGCCGGTGATATAGCATGTTATGCCTATGATCAACGTGGTTTTGGCGAAACCGAATACCACGGATTCTGGCCGCAACCCGGTCAGCACGAGAGCGATTTACGGAAGATTGTAGCGTTACTCTCCCAGCGTTACCCCAGCATCCCGCTGTTTGTTGCAGGTGAAAGTATGGGGGCAGCAGTTATCCTCAATAACTATGGTACTGCACTTGCTGGCTCCAATGAGCGAGCGCTGCCAAATGGGGCGATACTGTTGGCACCAGCCGTTTGGGCGCGACATACTCAGCCTTGGTATCAGCGCTGGGCACTGTGGTTGACGGTGCATACCGTACCCGGTTGGCAACCTACTGGGGAAGGTCTGGGGGTGCAGGCAAGTGATAACATTGAGGCGCTGCGTGCTCTGGG
>JBFHVM010000100.1:0-10374 GCA_041589495.1 Oleiphilaceae bacterium
AAACTAAAGCATAAATACAAAAACACGAATGACCCACATCAAGCGCCCATTCCTGTTGGTCTTTTTTTATCTGCAGTGAGTGGTTAAGCTCGTAGCCAATCGTTACTTTTACAAGGATTAACATGACCCCTATTAAAACCGTTGCCCTCATCGCGCACGACAACTGTAAACAAGCCCTTGTGGACTGGGTAACACTGCATCGCAAGACCCTTGAACACTGCCATTTCGTCACCACCGGTACGACAGGAAAACTTATTGAAGCCGCGACGGGGATGGCCGTGGAGCGCGTGCAGAGCGGCCCGCTGGGTGGTGATCAGCAGATTGGCGCGCGCATTGCCGAAGGCAAAATAGACCTATTGATTTTTTTCTGGGATCCCCTTGAGCCCATGCCCCACGACCCCGACATCAAGGCGCTGTTGCGTCTCGCCTCTCTATGGAATATTCCTACCGCCTGTAATCAGGCCAGTGCTGACTTTATTGTTCACTCGCCTCTCATGCAGAATTATGATCGTCCGACCCCTGATTTTACGAGCTACCAGAATCGAAAAGTCTAAACGACATGCCGACCGGTTCCCGCTTTAGGCAAGCAGGACTTTTCGCATCGAGGCCAATTACGATAGGATGCCCTTCTCACTCGCTATACCGTGACAGACTTATGTACAACAAGACACTTACATTGTTCAGCCTGCTGCTCTTCGCCCTGAGCAGCCAAGCCAGCCAGATCGCCGAAGCGGCACCTAAACCGGTCACCATGTGTGTGTTTGATTTTGTCGGCCATGACGGGCCCATTCACAAGCGCATGAAGGAATACAAGATTGATGCCTTCCGCTGGGGCGTGGATCTCTCCTTCAAGGTGTATACCGATGACCGCATTGCCTCCGAAGAATTTAAAAACGGTGTCTGCGATATGGTCAACCTGCCCGGTATACGGGCGCGGGAATACAACGATTTTACAGGCTCCATCAACGCAGTAGGTGCCGTACCTACCTACGATCATCTGGCCATGATTATCAAAACCCTGAGCAGCCCCAAGGCAAGCAAGCTGATGCGCAAGGGCGAATATGAGGTCATTGGCATCTCTCCCATCGGCGCCATCTTTCTGTTTGTTAACGACAAGGGCATACAGACACCGGCCGACATGGCGGGCAAGCGCGTCACCGTGCTCGATAACGCGCCCGAAACCGAATATCTGGCCCAGCGCATCGGTATGACGCCGGTTTCCTCCAGCATCGCCAACGCCCTGCAGAAGTTTAACAACAAAGCAGTGGATATAACGGGTGCGCCGGGACTCGCCTTTGAGCCCATGGAGCTCTACAAGGGTCTGGAGCCAAGCGGGGGCATCATAAAGTGGCCCACACTGCAGATAACCATGCAGCTGATTGTGCGCTGGGAGAAGCTACCCGAAGACTTCGGTCAGAACTCACGAGAGTTGGTGGCAAATAAATATCCCATCGACATCAAGGAAATCGAGAAGAGCGAGGAAACTATTCCCGAGAAGTACTGGATAAATATCAACGACCAGACCAAAGACACCTGGAACGAAACCTTCCGTGAATCACGCATCGCTCTGCGCGAGCGCAAGGTCTACAACGGTAAGGCGCTCACCCTGTTCCGCAAAGTGCGTTGCAAGGTAGATCCCAATCTGGCCGAGTGCACCTCGAAGGATAAAGAATAGGCAATAACTAGCGAATTTCCGCCTGCAGGGTGATTTCGCCCGCCTGTTCAAATAGTAGGGTCAAGGGCAGTCTGGTGTCTTTTGTCAGCGGCTGTTTAAGACCCATAATCATTAAGTGGTAACCGCCTGGTTTGAGTTGCCGTGGCTGAGCTGGCACCAAATCCAATCCATTCACTTCTTCCATGTGCATCGTGCCGTTCTCCATGCGGCTTTCATGGATTTCGACCATCGCCGCCGCAGGCGAGCTCACGCCAGTCAAACGATCCGGCCGATCACTGGACAGAGTCATATAGCCTGCCGTGGTGGTCACGCTGGGCGGTAACAAACGTACCCAAGCGTCTTTTACGGAGATTTCTGCTAGCAGGCTCGTACTTATCAAACCACCAGCCAGAGTCATGCAGGCCAATATGGCTTTCTTGTTCATAGCTTATTCCGCAATTGCTGATAGCGCTCTTCGCGCGCACTATTGTCCTGACTGGGTTTCGACCACACAGCCAGATGCTGCTCCACCAGCTGCGTCAATGCCGTAATGTGATCATCCCGGGCATTCAACGCCGGAATGTACTCGTAGCGATCGCCTCCCGCCTCTTCGAAGTACTCACGGTTTTCTTCGGCGATTTCTTCGAGTGTTTCGAGACAATCCGAGGAGAAACCGGGGCAGACCACCTGCACTGACTTCACGCCCTGTGCCGGCAACCCCTTTAAAGTGGCATCGGTGTAAGGCTTGAGCCATTCGGCTTTGCCAAAACGCGACTGGAATGTCGTCATGTAACTGCTCTCGGGCAGGTCGAGCTCCTGTGCCAGCAGGCGTGTGGTCACGTGGCATTGGCAATGATAGGGGTCCCCCATATCGAGGTAGCGCCGGGGTACACCGTGGTAAGACAGAATCAGTTTATCGGCACGGCCATGCTGCTCCCAGTGTTCGCGTATGCTGGCCGCAAGAGCTGCAATGTAGGCTGGGTTATCGTGGTAGCTGGCAATAAACTGAAGATGTGGCAACCAGCGCCGACGCGTAAAATCCTGAGCGATGGCATCGAAGGTTGAACCACTGGTGGACCCTGAATATTGCGGATACAAAGGTAACACCACCAGCTTACGCACACCGTTGGCCAGCATGCGATCCATCACCTCGCCCAAGGCGGGCTGTCCATAGCGCATGGCAAAGTCCACCATGACCGCGTCACCGTGTGCCTGCCTCAATCGTTTCGCCATCTCCTCGGCCTGAGCCCGGGTATTCACCAGCAAGGGCGAACCGGCTTCGGTCCAAACGCTTTGGTAGGCCTCTGCAGATCGCTTGGGTCGCACGCGCAAAATAATGCCATGCAGTATCAGCAACCAAATCAAACGGGGAATCTCAACAACGCGCGGGTCGGAGAGAAACTCTCGCAAGTAACGGCGCAAGGATGGCGTATCCGGCGCATCGGGCGTTCCAAGATTGGTAATGAGCACGCCCAGTTTGTCCGGCTGGGCGTGGGAAAAGTTCTGACTGCCGCGAAATGCCATTGCTGTCGTCTCTATGCATTAAGAAATTCAGATTATGAGCGTAACTGTGCCCACCAAAGACCCAGATATTCATGCCAGGCCTGCTCTACCTTGTCGATGTTTTCCCCATCGGGCAGCCAGCTTTGCCAGCTGTAAGAAGACTCTCCCGCACTCAAATACCGTGTTGGGGCGGGAATCACTCGCAAGCCCTGCTGTTTGAACAGAAACACGGCGCGCCGCATATGCGTCGCCGAGCTGACCAGTGCCACACGCTGCCCTTTGAGAGTGCGGGCCCAATGTGCGGCCTCGCCGGCGGTATCTCTAGGTGCTTCTGCCAGCATTATGCGCGATGCAGCAACACCCAAGGCCTGTGCGACCTTTGCCATGGCAGCCGCATTACTCATGCTGTCTTTGCCTGCATAACCGGAGAGCGCCAGCTTTGCCTCAGGTTGTTGACGTAATATCAACACGGCTTCGGTCAAACGGTTAAGCGATGTTGCCGACAACAAACTACTGAGTGGCGTACGGGCATCACTCGCGTGATAGCCACCCAACACTACCACCGTGTCAACCGCTTGTCCCTCGTACTTGGGATAGGCGAACTCAAGTGGCCGCAAGATGGCGTTGGCAAGCGGAGACAGAGATATAAGCAGCCAACCGCCGCACACGGCGACCACCAGAATCCGAGCAATGAGTCGCCTGCCACGCCAGCAAAGGCACAACGCGACCACGAGAATAAGAAACCCCAATGGCAAGGGCATCAGCAAACCGCCAAGCACCTTCTTAAGCAAAAACTCCATGCCTGACTGCTCGCTTCGTTTAGCCGTCCACTACCTCAAAAGCCGCCGTAGCATACACATCACCCTTGTCATCAACGACTTTAACCATCCAATCACCCAGCATCTGGCGGTTAATGAACTTACTCGAATGCGAGCGCTGCGTTTCGGTATTCACCGGGATGCGCACACGCGCCATGCGCTGTTCGTTGCGAAACCATTCATGATGCAACACTTTACCGCGCAAGCCTTCCATTTCGGTAAATAAAATCACCTTGATGATGCCCTCATCGTTCATGGCAACCTGCGCACCCAGGGCTTCACCAGGTTCCCTGTCTTTCAGATCAAGTGTCAGCAGCGCGCGGCTGATCCCTTCTCGCAAGCGTCTCACCGGCGCTTTAGCCACTGCGCTTTCCTCGGGTAATTCGGCCAGAGAAGCATCACCGGCCGCGGTGGCAGGCAGAGTATTGATCTCCTGCGCCGTAAGGTCCTTCGAAGCGGTCGCCTCACTGACCAGGGTGGTGGGTGCAGCCGGAACAGTATCCGTCGTCTGCACCAGATTGTCCTGTTCGATGACAGGCACTTCCGCGACTTCGACTGACGTCTGCGGCAAGGTGTTCGCCAGTGGCATCTCACTCTGCTGCCCTTGTCACACCCAGCTGCCCAATCCACCAACCACCAGCAATGTGACACCTGCCATGACGCCAATGCGATCCCAGCGGATCACTGTCTGCTCGTACTGGCTGTAATCGTCTCGTTGTTCGGGAAGCGGTCCCAGATGCAGTTTGCGAGCCATCATATTTCCCCCCAGAGTATGTCTTCCTTTATCGCTGCCCACGCCACGCTAGAACCGCGCGCCCGCCTGAACCAGCATCAAATCAATATCAAAATAGCCATTGCGACGAGCAATCTTGAGTGCAGTATCGCCGTCCTCGTCGGTGTAGTTCACATCGGCGCCCGATTTTATGAGCACCTGTGACAACAGCGCATTATTATTGGCCACCACATGCATTAAAACCGATTTACCATCGGCAACCGCATTAGCATCGGCCCCGGCATTGAGCAGAACCTTCATCGTGGTCAAATGCCCTTTCTGTGCTGCGGCAATCAGTGCTGTTTTACCGTTGGCGTCGCGATAGTCAATGCTGGCACCTCGCAGGATCAGCTGTTTCACCAGTGTGTTCTGTCCCTGATCAGCCACTTTGATCAGCGCGGAGGCGTCGCCCTCCGCAACACCAAGACGCCAATCAGCCCCGGCCTTGAGTAACACCTCGGCCATCCGAAACTGCCCCTGTTTCAACGCCAATCCAAAGGCCGTTGCCCCCTCGTGGATACCGTTGATCCGCGCCCCACTTGCCAGAGCCCGCCGAAATGCTGCCATGTCTTCTTGCTGGACGGCCTTTATTAAGGGACCCGCCTCATTCAGGTCGAGCACGCGGGTGTCGAGAGCCTGCACGGTGGCAGGCAGGTCATCGTTGGTCGCACAAGCGACTAGAGTCCCTGCCAGCAAACAGTGTAAGATGACAGTTTGTAACGTCGGTGCCCGCATGAATCCGTTCTGATAATGTCTAAAGCAGTCATTGTAACGAAGTCCGTGGGCCAGTAAAGCGTCATCCAACAGCCGATGCAGACTTCGACCTCCCAATTAGCATGAAACCCTTCGAGCTCACACCGGAACAAACCGACATTATTCACGCTCCGCAAGGCCATTATCTGGTCACGGCCGTTGCTGGCAGCGGCAAAACCACCACGCTTGCCTATCGTATTGCCCACCTGCTGGCCAAAGGCACCGATGCACGCCGCCTATTGGTACTCATGTTCAACAAGGCTGCTCAACGTGAATTCAGCGAAAAGTTAACACAGGTATTGCCCGCAGGTAGCCAGGTACCCGAAGTACGCACCTTTCACGCCATGGCTTATCGCTTTTATCAGCATTTGGTGCAGCGGGGGCACCTGCCAGCTTTTGCCCCACGCATTTTGCAGGAAGGCGAAATTCAGCTCCAGTTCTGGCGGCTGGCGCAGCAAAAACTCGGCCCCGAACAGGGCAAGCTGTTTCGACGCAATAAGAAAGAATACCTCGAACTATGCCTGCGCTTCTGCGATGGCGTGAAAAGTCAGCTTTTATCGGCAGAGGATTACTTTGCTGCCGAAGACTACGAGCCGGAATTTCGCTGGTTACTCACGCTGTTTCATGCCTTTGAAGATTGGCGACGCGGTCAGCATCGCATCAGTTATGCCGACATGCTGCATGAGCCTATCAAACTCTTGCAGCAGCGCCCGGATCTGGTGCCGTTGCTCAGCAACAAAATGGACCAGGTGCTGGTGGATGAATATCAGGACACCAATCGCATTCAGCATGAATGGCTCAAACTGATAGCCGGTGAGCGCGCACAGGTGATGGCAGTGGGTGATCCGGACCAGACCATTTACGAGTTTCGCGGTGCGCGACCGGAATACATGATCGGCGACTTTTTGCATGACTTTCCCACCGCCCAAAAACGCACGCTCAGCGTCAGCTTTCGCTACGGCCATAGCGTCGCCCTGCTTGCCAATCATTTGATTCAACACAACCAGGGTCGCCAAAGTATTTTGTGCCGGGCGGCAGAACACAATCCACAAACGGGCATTCACTTGCATGCCTGCCGTGATGAAAGCTTGCAACTTGTCCGCTTACTCCGCGCGCTACCGGAGAGTCAGCAGGAACAAAGTGCGGTGTTGCTGCGCACCTGGAGTCAGGCCAGCCGCATTGAACTGGCTTTGTTGCAAGCGCAGCTGCCCTATCGCATAGCAGCCCACCGCAGTGTGTTTCAGCAAGCTGATTTTAGCGCCATATACGCCTTACTAACTCTGGCAGCGGGCTCGATAAATGCACCTGCTCAACGGGCGCAGTGCCTGGTACAGGCACTGAAATTCCCCCATGCGGGTCTTAACGAAACCGAGCTGCAATCGTTAGCCGCTCAGGCTAGCACGAGACAAGGTAAGCTTGGTTATGCGCTGCGGCAGGTCATTCCTGACACTCTGAAAAAATTTCAGCTTAAAAAGTTACTTCGTATGAGCGAAGCGCTAGAGAGCATTGAGGGCAGCCCACTACCTGTGAAACGCTGGCTGGATGACTACACCGATGCCACGGAGCTATCCGGTGCCGTGCGAAATATGGGCCTGAGTCATGAACAGGCCGCCGAGCGTGATGCGAGCATTAAAGCCTTGCTGGGCTATGTGGGCGCGGTACCCGGAAGCGCACAGGAAGTCATCACGCATCTCGATACCTTGCGCGAACGAGCACAACAACAAAGTGGACGCGGGGTTTTGCTGACCAGTATTCATCAGGCCAAAGGGCTTGAATGGCCGCATGTTATGGTGCCGGGTTTAAGCAAAGGACAACTGCCCTATCAGGCACGAAAAGAAGAGTTTTCTCAAGATCTTTTAGAAAGCGAACGGCGTCTGCTGTATGTCGCCATGACGCGCGCTCAGCAAACCCTGCACCTGCTGAGTGCGAGCGAGCATTCCGCTCAGAAATCGAGTTTTGTGGAGGAGCTGCGTTTTCCCTTATCGCAGACTCTGAGCAAGGCACTGTATGCCAACGATACTTCCCTCGAATTACCTCTTTCCATGGCGGCCAGCGGCGTCAGTATACGTTATGCATCGGCCATGGGCTTTGACTTGAAAGCGCAAGCGCTGGAAAGCTTACCGGTTTGGCGTGCCGGCCGCGTGCGCCACCAGCTGTTTGGCACTGGAAGCGTAACGGTCGTGGAAGAAAGCAGTTTTACGGTGGTCTTCGATAATCACGAGACGCGCAGCTTTGCCAAACAACAGGCCGCGGCACACTTCGATCTGGCAGTCAATGATTAAGCGTGGTTCGGCAACGCCCGGATGCCACCCATATCGTTAATGGCCACGTAAATAAAGGTACCTTCCGTCACTTTGGCCGTATTCCCGCCATTGCGATCCCGCACATACACGTCAACGCGAATCTTCATTGAAGAGCGACCGGTATCGAGCAGCTCTGTATAGCAGCTCACCTGGTCACCAACTGACACCGGCGACATAAACTCTATACGCTCCAAAGCCACCGTGGTTGCGCGACCCTTGGAAAGCTGGCCCGCGCAGGCAGCAGCAGCCAGATCCATCTGTTGAATCAACCAGCCCGCGTAGATATCGCCGTGGGCATTGGTATCCTTGGGCAGTGCGGTTACTTGCAGCATTAATTGCCCGCTGGGCGCGGGATTGGCGTCACTGGCTCTCATCTTGTTGATTTTCCTGAAACTCGCTGTTTATTTGAGTATAGCCAAGGCAAACATCTTGCCACGGCAGATTGCAAAATAATGCAAATTTCAGCGTATCTACTATATTGAGGCTGCACTGTAACATTAGTGTCATATTCGCTCTCTATAGTGCGTTCAAACCATTGGCAAACCTGAGCCAAAGTTGGTTGACCAACGAGATGACGAACTCTAGGAGACAGCAATGAAACTGAAAAAAATAATGGGTGCTCTGGCCCTGACTGCATTTGCCGGCGCTGCAACAGTACAAGCAGAAGTCGACCCTAACCTGCCTGTGTACGAAAAAGCCAGCGGCATCTCCGGCAACCTGAGCAGTGTTGGTTCTGATACGCTGGCCAACCTGATGACCCTGTGGGCAGAGGACTTCAAGCGTAACTACCCCAATGTAAACATTCAGATTCAGGCTGCCGGTTCTTCTACTGCACCACCTGCGCTGACCGAAGGCACCTCCAACATCGGCCCCATGAGTCGTAAGATGAAAGACAAGGAAATCGAAGCCTTTGAGAAGCGCTTCGGTTACGCTCCCACAGCGGTACCGGTTGCCATCGATGCACTGGCGGTATTTGTACACAAAGACAACCCTATTGAAGGCATGACTATCGCTCAGCTAGATGCCATCTTCTCCTCTACCCGCAAGTGTGGTTTTGAGAAAGACGTAACTACCTGGGGCGACCTGGGGCTGGGCGGTAGCCTAGCGGGCCAAAGCATTCAACTGTTCGGACGTAACTCCGTATCCGGCACCTACGGTTACTTCAAAAAGAAAGCCCTGTGTAAAGGCGACTTCAAAAACAATGTCAATGAGCAACCTGGTTCAGCGTCTGTTGTGCAGGGCGTCTCGGAATCCATCAACGGCATCGGTTACTCCGGTATCGGTTACACCACCGCCTCAGTTCGCGCTCTGCCCCTGGCCAAGAAAGTCGGTGCTGACTATGTTGCTGCCACTTCAGCCAACGCTGTCACTGGCAAATACCCGCTGGCACGTTTCCTCTACGTTTATGTGAACAAGGCGCCAAACAAGGAGCTATCGCCCATCACAGCTGAATTCCTGAAGCTGGTATTGTCCAAGCAAGGTCAGGAAATCGTAAACAAAGACGGTTACGTACCCGTACCGGCTAAAGTGGCAGAACGACAGTGGGCGGAGCTTGGCCTGAAGTAAAACTGTAAAATTTCTGACACAAAAGCCTTCCCCCATTTATGGGGGGAAGGCTTTTTGATGTATACTGCGCGCCAAATTTTGGCCCCGGCCAATACATCATCCTGTCAAAGGTTGCCAGGTAAGGCCCCGTAGCTTGACAGATTGCCATCAAACCCTGTGAACCAACTGAAATCCCGGACATCCCTATGAGCGAATCCGCTGTGACTCAGGCCCCCGAACTCGATTTTGACAGTCCTCGTCTGGTGCGCCATCGCAAAAAGCGCAACATGAAAGACCAACTGGCAAAATACTCCATCGGTTTCGGCGGTATTAGCGTCATTATCGCCATCACCCTGATCTTCTTTTACCTGTTGTACGAAGTGGCGCCCCTGTTCAAATCGGCCAGCATCGATTATGTCAGTGAGTATCAAGTGCCTGCCCAGGAGCACGGTAAAACCGTCTACAGCGCCGTAGAAGAGCAAAGTGACAAGGCCATGCGCCTGACCGACCAGGGCAAAGTGGTATTTTTCAATGCTGCCGATGGTGCCATTCACTCGGTAGTCGACTTGCCTCTACTCGACGGCCAGCGAATCACCAGTATTGCCGAGGCCGACCCCAGCAGTCGCACCGTGGCCGCCGGTTTGAGCGATGGCAGCGTATTTTTGTTCAAGCACAGCTACAAACACACCTACCCTAACGACGTGCGCGTCATCGACCCCTTTGTGGAATATCCCTTTGGTGACAAGCCCATCGAACTGGACGAAGATGGCTTGCCCCTCACGCGTATCGCACTCACGCTGACCGAAGAAGCCATTCTGGTGGTGGCCGCAAACAGTGAAAACGCCCTGTTTGCCAAGCGCTACACCAAAGAAGAAGATTTTCTGAGCGGTGAAACCCGACTCGAGCCTGAAGATGTCGAACTGCCCCCGTTGAGCTTTGAGCCCGAATTTGTAGTCGCTGAGCCCGGTATGCGCTGGCTCTTTGTGGCGACGCAAAAAGGCAAGATTCAGGTGCTCGATCTGTTCG
>JBFHVM010000101.1:0-10267 GCA_041589495.1 Oleiphilaceae bacterium
AAGCCGATTCACATGGTTTTTTATCCGGGCGCCGAGGCATTTTTTGATCCCCAGCGCGATGAGATGCTCATTCCTCTCAGTGTATTGCAGCGTATGCGGCACGATGTGGAGCAGCGCTTTCCGCTGCAGGACGAAGTGCAAAACGCCGTTTATATGGCCGCGGTAGAGAATCTGCTTTGGCATCAATTGGCTAGGGTGGTGGTGAGTCAGTATCAATTGCCCGTGGGTGGCGATGCCGAGCACTCCATCGATGCCTTTGCGACTCTGGCCATGCTGGATAGCAAACAGGGCATTAATCAGCTTTATTTACTCGACGCCACCGAAACCTTTTTGCTGAGTATGCCGGCATTCCAGCTATGGGGTGAGTTGTCCTCACGCAGCCCGGCAGAACAGGTGGAGGCCCGCTATCGTTTGGCTGTCTGTTTGGTTTTGGGTGAAGATCATCTGCAATATCCGGAGCTGGTGTCCGAACTAACCTGGCAACAGGAGTCGCTGGATGCCTGTAAGCAGCGTTTGCAGGCGGCCCGACAGGCCTGGTCGGGCTTATTATCGAGCCTGTTGCATGAATGGAGCCCCTGGCGTAATTGGGGACAGGTAAGGCCGCGACTGCAAGCCGAATAGGAGAGAAAACTAAGCTTCGGTTTTGTTCAGTTGGGCCAACAGGGTTTCGCACTGCTGTTTGAGCAGCAATAGCTGTTCCTGATCCATATTCGCCCGGCATGCCACGTTTTGAGGGATGTCTAATGCCCGCTGACGCAGCTTGCGCCCCTCATCGGTTAATTGCAGGCATTTTTTGCGTTCATCATCATCGCTAATCAAACGACGCAGCAAGCTCTTGCCCTCAAGTCGCTTGAGCAGAGGCGTGAGTGTACCCGAATCCAGTAATAGTTTTTCACCCAGTTCACCCACGCTAATGCCATCTTTTTCCCAAAGAATAAGCATTACCATGTATTGAAGATAAGTGAGCCCGAGTGGGTCGAGTTCCGGGCGATAAGCCCTGACCATGGCATTGGCAGCACTATAAAGGGGATAGCAAACCTGATGCTCAAAGAGAAGGGGTGCCTCGTGTGGAGCGGGTTTTTTCATGAGCCTTGGCCCTTTGGGCGCAATTAGAGGATTAACTGAAGTAATTAATACCAGATTACGAAAGCTGCTGCTGCACCCACACCGCATTTTTCAGCGTGTTCACTGGTACGACAGATGTGCTTGGCCGCAGCGTAGGTGAGACCCGCACCAACAATGTAGAGTTCCAGATCACGATCTTTTTGAAATGACGAACAGCCAGCGCTGGCCAGAGCCATGAAGATCACAACCAGAATACTCAATTTTCGCATTACATACTCCGCCAATCGTTCCGGAAAGAAACCAGTCGGGCTGTATCCTACCGGCGGTCGAGCGAGACGGCAAGCGCCTGACGCTGTTCCGTGATTCAGTAGGCATTGCTAAGCCCAATTTTTAACCGAAATTTACCAAATTTCGTCTATTTGGGTTTTAAAACAGCCATCGTAAGACGCGAAATACACACCAGCTTATCGCTTTCGTCGACGATTTTGATTTCCCATACTTGTGTCGTGCCACCAATATGCAAGGGGCGGGCACAGCCGGTCACCAGACCCGAACGCACACTGCGCACATGGTTGGCATTAATATCCAGGCCAACACAGCGACTCCCAGGTTCGGCGGCAAGATGCGCGGCAATACTGCCCAACGATTCGGCCAAAGCCACCGAGGCGCCTCCATGCAAGATACCCATGGGTTGATGAGTGCGCGGATCCACCGGCATGGTGCCTTTCACATAATCGTCACCAAGTTCGGTCACTTCAATGCCAAGGTGGGCGTTGAGTGTGTTATCGCTCCAGCCATTGATTTTGTCCCGATCGCTTGGTTGCTTCCAGATCGTCATTTCGCCTCCGGAGTGTTATCGCTCATTGTTGCTGAGTGCTTAGTGTTGCTTGGTGATTGTTCCGGAACAAGCTCTCTATTGGAAATCATCGTTCCAGAGCCATGCTTTTTGCTGTTCGCCGCGCAAGCTAGCATAGGCTTAAATCATCGTGGGAGTGCTTATGTCTTTTGATCAAACCATTGCGCAGGTGAGCGCACAGCCCTGCCAGCTGCAAATTTCCAGTGACTGGATGCAGGGGCGCGCAGCCTTCGGTGGTATTGGTGCGGCTGTCGTATACGAATCCATGCGTCAGCAATTGCCTGCCGAGGTGCCGGTGCGTTGCCTGCAGATTGCCTTTGTTGGCCCTGTCACGGGTGAGCCACTCGAGATCTCCAGCCGTGTGCTCCGCCAGGGTAAGTCCGTGTCACAGGTGATGGGCTCAATCGAACAGGAAGGTCAATGCAAACTCATGGTACAGGGCGCCTTTGGTGCCGGCCGCGAATCTGCCGTGGCGGTGCCGGGAGAGCAAAAGCAAGGCGATAAATCCGCTGAAAGCCTCACCCCCATGCCCTACATTGCGGGTGTACTGCCGGCTTTCACCCAACATTTTGATTTTCGCTATATCACTCCCTTGCCCTTTGCCGGTACCGATACCACCAGCCTGCGCGGCTATGTGTGCTTTAAAGAAGGAAGACAGGACAGCATCGCTCATCTGCTGGCCCTGGTAGACGCCTGGCCACCCACTACCTTGCCCCTGCTCAACAAGCCCGCTCCAGCTAGTTCACTTACCTGGACCGTGGAGTTTATGCAGCCCCAGCCCGCACTGAAAGAAGGCGAGTTTACCTACTACGAAGCCGATATTGTTGATAGCCATAATGGCTATGGGCACACTCGTGCGCGGATTTGGAATAGTGCAGGCGAGCTGTTGGCGATCAGTCAGCAAACGGTTACTCACTTTGCGTAACACTGGATTTCTTGGGCTGGGTGAATGAGGAGCGTTTTCTGCGAACATGACCTCCCACACCTTACTGGCTGGTAGAAGTTTGCAAGAAGCAGATATTGGACTTTACTTAAGTGGTTGGAACATACTGCCGGAGAGCGAGCGGAATTGCCGCTAATCAGCTAGATGCTCTCTGGTTAGTTTGTTTCTACCAATAAACACCATCAAGGTGTGCGCCACACCATATTCAGGTTAAACCGAAGTACCTGTAGATAATTCGCAGATTGCTGAAAAGCCAGAAAGCCAGGAGGGTTTCTCTGATGAATGCGAAAGAGTACTTAAACGTTTGGCCCAATATTCAGCATGTGACGATTGGGTTATGGATACTCAGTTTGTATGCATCATTTATTTTTGCTGTTATTTTTTCGCTAAGCCTTCATCAGTTTCAGCATGATTTGAGGCAACTTCCTTATGATCTCGGAAACAATGAATACGAAAACGCACTGTTTTCCCATCAATGCGATATCAGTTCTGTAAAAAACAGCAAAAGCATCAAATCAACCTTTGTCTGGTTGCCTTGTTTTAAGCAAGCTCAGGCCTCTGTTTCAGTGGAAGAAACTGCTTTGGACAGGCTCAAAAGATACAAAGCGGACCGAATATTTCTGGAAGGTAGAATTCGCCAAAAAAGAGAATATTTGCGCAACTTGGAAAGCGCTGGTGATCCTTTTTTAAAGGGAAATGCCATCACAGCAAAAAAGAATCTCGAAGAAGATTTGAAAGCGCTCGAAAAACTAGACGAATTTACGGTCAGAATTGCGCAACTTGTTCAGGATAGTAAATTCTACGACAGTCTATTTTCCTGGTTTTTGTTTTCGAAAGATGGAAAGTTAGAAGAATCAAGCGAACCCAACTTGAATGTTACTGCGCAAGCTGGAGTGAGAGGCGCTCATGCGGATGAAGCAGTACTTCGGGCGATTCAGAAAAGTGTTACCGATGTAGAGGGTTTCAAAGATCTTTGGACAATTCCTGGTGCGTTGTTGTCAATCGTGTTGATTCTATCAATGGGGGGCTTGGGCAGTCTCATCGCCATTACCGTTGAGTATTTGAGATTAACTAAAAATGATTGGGGTAAATCTCGGTTTTCCAATTACCTGTTTCGTCCCCTCCTTGGGGCCGTCATGGCATTGGCTGTTTACGTAGCAATTAAATCAGGGCATTCGGTTTTCGGTGAAGTGTATGCAGAGTTGTCTCCATACATGCTGTCGTTTGTTGGTTTGTTGTCAGGCTTGATGACAGAACACTTTTACAGAAAGATCGTAGGTTACGGAGAAAAGCTAATATGAGGAGGCTGTTATGAAAACGCTTTTGTTTTTGATGCTGGTCGGCATGTCTACACTGGCCCATTCCGGGTGTTCTCTGGACGGAGAGGAATACCCTGTGGGTGCTGTAGTAGAGGGTTATGTTTGCACTGAAGAGGGCTATTGGGAGCCCGCATAAACTACACTGATCAGGCCTAAAGCTGCCACAGCTCACGCGTACCATCGGCTTTAACCACGGAGACGGTTTCTTTCATCGAAGCAGGAACCTTGCCTTGCAGCAGTTCATTGGTCTCTTTTTTAAGCTTTTCGACATAGTCTTTGTCGTTGGCGAGTTGTTCAAACTCTTCTTTCAGAGCAGTTTGCGCCAGCATGTTACGCCTCCTGATTCAGTTCCGAATGTAATAATAGCAGGTCTTTGATCACCTCGAAAACGGGGCGGGCAATATCGATATAGCTGGCCATGCTGTCTTCGGTCATGGTGTTGGTTTCGGGGCTCTGAATATTAATCACGCCCCAAGGAATGCCTGCACCCTGGTCAATAAAGCGCTTGCCCAAGCCTATGGAGACAATACTTTGAATCTGCTGTTCCGTGGTTTTCTCGACAAAGTAGGCGATGAGCTCGTCACGCACCACGGGACTGAAGTAACTGTTCTGGTAATAGTCGCTTTGGGTTAACACGTTAATATCCGGGTGATATTGATAGCCCGCTGCAAAACCACGGGGTGCTACCGGAATAAAGTACTCAATGGCATTGGCGGGGTCGTGTGCGTAGAGCGACACATCAGCAATAGGCAGAGCAAGCGGAGAGATACGATCATCCACATCGTCGGGCTTTGGGGTGCGCGTGGAGGCGGAATGCGCCTGCTCCAACGTGAGTACGCCAGCCAGATTTTGCAGTTTGTCGCTGGGCACAGGCACGAAGCGTAAGTGGTCTTCAACGAAGGCTTTAAGCGCAGGGGTCTTCTGTACGGCGGTAATGCGATGAAACCGCATCAGGTTGGCCGAAACTGGGCTGTCGTTGGCGCTGGGCTGATAGCGTTGCATCAGCCAGCACAAGGCATCCAGGCCTTGTCGAATCAGGGACGAGATCTTCTCGGGATCAAGGGCATCCGGTTTTTTCAATGCGCCCACGGCAAACAGGCGAGCCTGGTTGTGGAGCGAGCTGTAAGTGAGTCCAAACTGACGCATGGTATGCGCCGGGGGCATCAGGCGAATGATATCGGCCAGATCTTTCTGGCTTTTTAAATAGCTTTGCTTGGCGTCTTCGGTTTCTTGTTTGAGTTCGGCAAAGTTGCTATCCAGCTCATTGCGGCGTTCATGTTCTTTTACCTCCGCCGCCTGTTTGATGAAGAGCTCCCGAAAATAGATCTGCGCGACGAGGGCAGCACAGCCGGCTGCGTAAATGGCGATTTGCCAGCCAGTGAAATGGGCAAGGAATCCGGTCGCCACCGAAATGAGTAATCCACCCAGAGCAATGCTGGCTGCACCCGCACCCGAGGTAAGTTTATCCTTAAACATGGAGCAATTCCTCCAAGGTCTTCCAATGTAGGTCGACATTCATGTCGACGCGATGTGGGCCAGGTCCCGGGCGCGACGAGTTGGCATAAATGCCAACCTACAGGTGTTTTCCATCTCCCGTCCAGCGTAAAGCCTACTACGATATATTCCCCGTCACCCGAACGCGCTTGCTGCCTGCTGTCTTTGGCTCTGCCTTACGTGCCTGCGCTTCGGTCATGCGTTGGTCAATGATGTTTTTCAGTGCAATGATCAGGCCCATGGCGACGAATGCACCGGGGGGCAGAATGGCAAAAAGGAAGTTATCGTAATCGCTGAACACGACCACGGTCCAGTCTGCCGCCATGGGGCCCAGCAGCAGATCCATTCCCGAGAACAGAGTTCCCTGGCCAATCACTTCGCGCATGGCACCCAGCAGAACGAGTACGGCGGTAAAGCCCAGGCCCATCATCAGGCCGTCGGTGGCTGCAGGAAGAATCGGATTCTTACAGGCAAAGGCATCGGCGCGGCCTAGAATGGCGCAGTTGGTGACGATCAGTGGAATAAATATTCCCAGAATTTCGTAGAGCTCATAAGTGAAGGCCTGCATGAGCAGTTCGGCACAGGTCACCAGTGAGGCGATGATCATTACGAAGGCGGGCAAGCGCACGGTATCGGGCACAAAGTTGCGAATCATCGACACCGCCACATTAGAGCCCAGCAGTACCAGAATGGTGGCGATACCCAGGCCCAATGCATTGACCACCGTACCGGTGACCGCTAGCAGAGGACAGAGGCCCAGTAACTGTACCAGTGCCGGGTTGTTGTGCCACAGGCCATTTTTAACCAGGGTGGAAAATTCTGAGTCGGTCATCAGGCAGGCCCTCCTGCTTGCTTGGTGTGGTAGACGCTACCGGGTGCTTGTTGCAACAGTTGTTCTTTGTGAGCCTGATAAAACAGCAGGGCGCGGTGTACCGAACGCACAATGGTGCGAGGCGTTATAGTGGCACCGGTGAGCTGGTCAAAGTCACCACCGTCTTTTTGTACCTGCCAGGCGTCTTCAGGCGTGTTGTTGAGCGAACGCCCGTCAAAGCTGAATATCCAATCGGACTTCTTGGCTTCTATTTTGTCACCGAGACCCGGGGTTTCTTTATGCTGGGTAACGCGCACGCCGCTCAAGCTGCCCGTCGCCACATCAATACCCACGATCATACGAATGGGGCCGGTATAGCCATCTGGCGCGCGCACCGGCAAGAGTACTGTTACTGGCATGCCATCCTGACGCGCCACATAGGCCTGACGCACTTCCTGCAGACCCAGTTGTGCGCTTTGCACGCCAAAGGATTCGCCCAACAGGTCATTATTATGGGTGTATGCAGGAGCGATTTCGTATAGCGCTTTGGAGCGGGCCTTACGAATTTCCTGCGCAATGCGATCCGAGGTTTGCACCTGCGTGAGCGCGATCAGGCCGGCCGTGAGTACGGCAAACAGGGCCAAACCAAAGGCTGAGCGGCCAATGGATTGCGCCATGCTCGGCGTTGCGTCCTGCTGCTCTGGCTGTTGGTCGGAAGCGGGTTGTTCAGACATTAACTCAAACGCTCCTAGTGCGAATCTTTGGCTTTGGGGCCGCGCTTGGCGTCGGCATAGCCATAGGTGCGCGGCTGGGTGTACACATCAATCAGCGGCGCAGCGAAGTTCATCAGCAAAACGGCAAAGGCGATGGCATCGGGGTAGCCGCCATAGGTACGAATAATCCAGGTGAGCAAGCCAATACCAAAGCCGAAGACCAGACGACCAAAACGCGTGGTCGATGAAGACACTGGATCGGTCGCAATAAAGAAAGCACCCAACATGGTCGCACCCGAGAACAGATGCAGCCATACCGGTGCATATTGGTCAGCATCCCACCCCAGCAGCATGGCGGGCACGGCCAAGCCCAAAAGCACGCCCACCGGCGTCTGCCAGGGTACGATCTTAAGCGCGAGTAGCATGAGACCACCGGCCAGGTAGGCCACATTCACCCATTCCCAGCCCATGGCGATGCGTTCGCCGAAGATGGCCGCTTGTGTGACGGTGTCTGCCGTGGCTTCACGAATTTCATGCTTGTAGTAGTCGAGCGGCGTTGCACCGGTATAGGCGTCGACTTCTGTGGCGCGGCCCCAAATAGTGGCCAGCGTGTCTTCCAGACTCAGGCGCGTTTCGAGCAGCGGAGCCGGCAGTACCCAATTGGTGGTCATGGCCACCGGGAAGGAAATCAGTACCAGTGCATAGCCGACCATGGCGGGGTTAAAAGGGTTGTAGCCCATGCCGCCATAAAAGTGCTTGGCCACAATAATGGCAAAGGAAGTGGCTATGAGCGTGAGCCACCAGGGGGCCAGCGGTGGCAGGGCCAGCCCCAATAGCACGGCGGTTACCAGGGCGCTGTAGTCTTTCAGGTAAAAGCCCACCGGGCGCTTGCGCAGGCGCATGACCAGCGCTTCGCAGCCCAGCGCAATCAGGCTGCACCAGAGCACGTTATGCAGGGTACCCCAACCGAAAAACCAGGTCTGTACGATGAGGCCGGGTACGGTCAACAAAATGACCCAGCGCATCAGGCTGGCGGTACGGTTAGCTCCAGTAGCATGGGGGGAGGATAAGCTTAACAAAGCCATTTAGCTGTTCTCGCTTGCACTGGCATCGGCCAGGGCTTTTTCGGCGGCATGGAGCCGGGTTACATTCTTGGCCACGGCGCGGGTGAGTTTTTCCACCTGCTCGGGATTGTTGGCCTTGGCGTCTTCGAGGGCGTCCTGCATCTTGTCGAGTTTGGCGCGGGCCTTGGCGACGTTTTCTTCCAATTGCGCTACATCCACGGGGGCTGCGGGCTCAGGCGTTGGCGTTGCGGCCGGCTGTTGCGCCGCTTCGGCATCAGCCAGAGCTTTTTCGGCAGCGTGCAAGCGCGTGACGTTTTTGGCTACGGCGCGGGTGAGTTTTTCTACCTGCTCCGGGTTATTCGCCTTAGCGTCTTCCAGTGCATCCTGCATTTTGTCGAGCTTGCTGCGCGCCTTGGCGACGTTGTCTTTCAGGGTGGCGACGTCAATTTCCGGTGCCGCTTCCTGTGTTGCAGTCGCAGGTGCTCTAGCCGGTTTAGCCGCGGGCTGTGTCGCTTCTTCATAAGCCGCTTTGGCCTGGGCGACACGCTGCGCGTTCTTGTCGACGGCGCGGGTGAGCTTTTCTACCTGATTGGGGTTATTGGCCTTGGCATCTTCAAGGGCGTCGCGCATTTTCTGCAGCTTGGCTTCGGCCTTGTCCCAGGCGGCTTTCAGCTCCTCTTTGCTGGGCGCAGGGGCTTGTTCCACAGAGGGTGTTGCTGGCGCCGGTTTGGGTTCAGTCGTGACAGGGGCTGGCGCCTCTTTCGCCGCCGCCAGTTTCGCGGCCTGGGCTTTGGCTGCCGCTTCGGCGCGGGCTTTGCGCTTGGCTTCTTTCTCGGCCTTCTCGCGCTCGAGACGTTCCTGGCGGGCTTCAAAGCGAATACGCGCGCGATCGGATTTTTCGTGATCCAGGCGCTGCTGTTTAATCTCGCCCTTGGCGTGACGATAGTAATGCACCAGCGGAATCGAACTGGGGCAAACGTAAGAACAGGCACCGCATTCGATGCAGTCGAACAGGTTATGATGCTCGGCCTTGTCATATTCCTGCGCACGGGCGAACCAGTACAACTGCTGCGGCAACAATTCGGCCGGGCAGGCATCGGCACACAAACCGCAACGAATACAGGCCTGGGCCGGTGGCGGCAGAGGCAGCTCTTTGGTGGTGGGGGCCAGAATACAGTTGGTGGTTTTTACCACGGGCGTATCGGGGTTGTTCAGCGCAAAGCCCATCATGGGGCCACCCATAATCAAGCGCTCAGGTTTAGCTGGTTGGTAGCCAAACTGTTCTATCAGCCAGCCGATGGGCGTGCCGAGCAATACTTCCACATTTCCGGGCTCAGGAAACTGCTCACCAGTAAGCGTGGTAATGCGTGAAATCAGCGGCTCACCGTAGCGCACGGCGCGATATACGGCGGCTGCGGTACCCACGTTCTGGCACATCACGCCAATGTCAGCAGGAATCTTGCCGCTGGGTACTTCCTTGTCGGTGAGAATCTTGATGAGTTGTTTTTCACCACCGGAAGGATATTTGGTGGGTATCACCACCACTTCGATACGCGTGCCTTGCACCGCCGCCTGCAAAGCCGTGATGGCTTCGGGCTTGTTGTCTTCAATGCCGATCAGGCACTCACCGGGCTGCAGCACATAGGCCATGATTTCCATGCCCTTGACCACTTCTTCGGCGCGCTCGCGCAGCAGGCGGTCGTCGGCCGTAATATAGGGCTCGCACTCGGCAGCATTCAGAATCAATGTTGCGACTTTGTCGTGATGTGGTGGGTGCAGCTTCACTTCGGTGGGAAAGCCTGCGCCACCCATACCGGCAATACCGGCATCGCGAATGCGGGTTTGAATCTCTTCAACGCTGAGCTGTTCGTAATGCTCGCAGGGCTCAAGGCGTTGCCAGTTATCCTTGCCGTCGGGTACCAGCACGATACAGAGATCGGTCAGACCCGAGGGGTGGGCAATGGGGTGTTCGGTAATGGCTTCGATAGTGCCAGAGGTTGGC
>JBFHVM010000102.1:0-10136 GCA_041589495.1 Oleiphilaceae bacterium
CCAAAGATGGCGGACCAATGACATCGCCTGCCGCGTAAATGTGTTCCACATCAGTTTGAAGCAACTCATTGACCGAGATATGGCCATTGTCGTTGAGCTTGAGCCCGGCTTTTTCGATATCCAGATCCTTCACGTTAGCCAATCGGCCGGCGGCACAGAGCAGCTTTGAAGAGCGAATAACGGAACCATCATCGCATTCCGTGACCACTTCCGAGAGACCGTCCCAATATACTTTGCTTACCTGCTTTTCACCCAGCCAGGTGCCGCCCATTTCCTGAAAGGCATGCACAAACTTTTCGGTGAGGTCGGCATCCATAAAGCCCAGCGGCAATGGGTAGCGGTCAATCATGGTCACCCGCACGCCCAAAGCCTGAAAGATCGACGCATATTCACTGGCAATCACGCCTCCGCCCAGAACAGTCAGACTACGCGGCAGATAAAGCATGCTGAGAATGGAATCACTATCGAAGATGTTTTCATGATCGATAGGAATATTATCGGGCTGCCGCGGTATCGATCCTGAGGCAATCACAAAGTGACTTGCGGTTATGCGCTCCGGCTCGCCGCGCACTTTAGTCACTTCGAGCTCATTCTCTGACATAAAGCGGGCACGGCCGTGAATACGCTCAATACTATTGCGCTCAATCTGATCCACCATAAAGCCATCATGGGCCTTGAGCACCTTGTTGAGCCGGTCAATCAGCGTAGTCATTTCAAGATCTTCGGCCAGCTCAAATTTGCACAGCGCCGCGTTTTCGCGCATTTTTTTTACGCGTAAGGCATTTTCGCGCAGGGTTTTACTGGGGATGGTGCCCCGATGCACACAGGCACCACCAAGCCACTGATCGCGCTCAATAATAGCGACGTTTTTACCCGCCTTAGCGGCCTGCACAGCGGCCTTTTGGCCTGCCGGACCACTACCGATCACAATCACGTCGAACTGTTTCATGCGCGCATTGCCTCCTTGGCTGCCTGCACCTGCTCTTCTCGGGTAATCAGGGCATCCAGCTCATCCTGATACAAATTCAAATCAGCAAATACCTGATCCTGCAATACTTCGCTTATGGTTTCATCCGTGAGCCCCAAGGTGACAGACGCCATGCGAGCCGCAGCATTAATAATCATCGCCTGTTCTTTGTGCGCCGTCGCCGCCTGATAATCGCGATAATACTGCACCGACTGCTGGACGATGACGGGCATTTCCCATTTGCGCACGATCACATCACCAAATAACACATGAAAACAGTCTTCGAGCAAGGCCACTTCATCTTCGCTAATTTTGCCGCCCTGTTTCTTTACATATTCCGCAATCGCTTGCAGAGCCGCAGGGCGACCAATGCTGTGCAAGAGCCCACAGAGAAACGAGGCCTCCACATTTTTCTTCGCCGCACGAGCAATTTCCTTTCCCCACAATCCACATAACAAGGCATGATCCCAAATGCGCGCACTACGATTTTCAAACCCCGGCGCCCGGAACAACTTACTGTTCAAGGAGGCAGCCAGTGCGATTTCGCTAATCAGACTCATTCCCAAACGCGCAATGGCCTGTTGCAGCGACACCATCGAAGCATTGGGGGTATAGGCCGCCGAATTCGCAATGCGCATGACATGGCCAGCCAATGCCTGGTCGCTCTGAATCAATTTGGCCAATTGCGCTGCGTCGGAATCGGGATCATTACTGAGAGCGAGTACTTTGCTGGCCACGTCCGGTAGCATGGGCACATCGATGTTATGTTCTTCAATCTGCTGAGTAAGATGATCGGCAACTTGCTGGCCAATCGGGCTGAGTTTGCTTGAATCGGTGGTCACGAATGGCACTCCGGAAAGCTGGTCTAATTATACTTTTTATTCAGTGTAGACCAGCATCCAGAGGGTGTCGCATAGCGCTTTAATTAGCCGCTGACGCCACTAAAACTGCTCTCAAAATGTCATGTATTGCACTACACTGCGCTTTTTCGAGCAATTTTGCCTTGTCAGCAAGCCCTGAAATGCACTTTGCGACACCCTACCCGTAACTCCCCCAGTTTTTGCCTGACGCCTCTTTCTGGCCCGTGAGCCTTCGACGCCCTACAACATATTTTTTTGTCGCAAGCACAAAATTATTTACTAAAGTTTCCTTTTGTTTCGCGCGCAATTTGCTCACAATATGCATGTTCCCAAGCGGGTTAAGGGGAGCGCAGCGCGCTGTGCTGCCCTGAACTCACTTTAGGAACGACAATTAATGCCAACAAATATACTTATCATTGGAGGTGGCGCAGGCGGACTGGTACTGGCAACCAAATTAGGCAACTCACTCGGCAAGCAGGGTCAAGCCAATATTACCCTGGTTGATGCCGAACCAACGCATTTGTGGAAACCCCGTCTGCACGAAGTGGCAGCAGGTGTGATCGACTCTCACGTCGATGAGTTGCCCTACGCTGCGCACGCGCGTCAGCATCACTTTCGCTTTGTACTCGGCCGCATGCAGGGGCTCGATCGCAATGCAAAACGCGTGACGCTGGCCAGCTATGAAATTGATGGTGCCGAAATCATCGCCGAACGTACACTCGACTACGATGTGCTGGTATTGGCAATGGGCAGTCAAACCAACGATTTTGGTACCGAGGGCGCGCGCGAGCACTGTATTTTTCTCGACCAACGTCAGGCTGCCGAGAAGCTGCGCAGGGAATTCCTGAACACCTACCTCAAGGCGTCTGCCCGCGATGCCAGTGCCGACGACGAAAGCTTCAACATTGCCATTATCGGTGCCGGAGCCACGGGCGTCGAGTTGGCGGCAGAGCTCGACCATGCCGCAGACGCGCTCTACCTCTATGGTTTCGATAGCATTCGCCCCGAGCATGTGTCGATTACCATTATTGAAGCGGCAGACCGGGTAATGCCGGCGCTTATGCCCAAGGCATCCAAAGCCATCAAAAAGCAATTACTCAGCATGAATATCGATGTGTTGTGTAATGAGCGCGTCACCAAGGTGAGCGAAGAGGGTGTGCATACGGCCAGCGGTAAGTTGATCCCGGCTGGCCTCAAAGTATGGTCAGCAGGCGTCAAGGCCTCTCCCCTAATGCAGCAATTTGAGGGTATGAGTATCAACCGCATTAACCAGATCAAAGTGGATGCCAATCTGCGCAGCATTGACGACTCCAGCATCTTCGCCTTGGGCGATTGTGCGGAATGCATTCCAGAAGGCTCAGATAAACCGGTACCTCCGCGCGCCCAGGTCGCCGCTCAACAGGCCGCCTATCTAGCCGACGCCTTGATACGCGAACTCCGTGGTAAAAGCGTTAAGCCCTTCGAGTACAAGGACAAAGGCTCGCTGGTCTCGCTCAGTAAAACTGGTAGCGTAGGCCAGGTTATGGGCAACCTGAGTGGCAACTTCACTTTTGAAGGTCGCATGGCACGCTGGTTTTACATCATGCTGTATCGCCTGCACCAACAGTCGCTGCATGGCACCATCAAAATGCTCATGTTGATGTTGCGGGATCGATTGAATAAACGGACCAATCCGCGCATTAAACTGCATTAGGCTTTTTTGCGTATCAAAAGAAAACGGGGATCACTGATCCCCGTTATTTCACCTAAAGAGTGGCGTCAAGGTGCTGGTGCATTACAGTAGAGCGTTGAGCTAGCGTCTTCACATTCCCATTTGAAGATCCACAATCCCGTGCTGCGGTCGGAGCCCAGAATGTATTGTTCTCCGTTAACTTCAGTAACGGTAACACCCCAGAAGTTGGAACCTTTGGATTCTCCGTATTCCTCGCCTGCAATGAAGCGCCCAACCTCATGCATATTCCACGACACCACACCCTCGCCTCGGCTGTTAGTGTGATAGTGACCAGGACGCCATTCGACTGCACGCATGCCCAAAGAATACCAGGAAATAAACACGCGATTGGGTTCTTGTGGGTCGATTTCCAGATTATGCATGGTCAGATCACCTGCACCGGTCGCCAAATTCGGGTCCGTCGCCTCGGCGGGAGCGTAGTAACCAATCTCACCCAAGTAACCAACCGTAACCGGATCCTGGGCGTTCTCGCCCATACCTTTTGGTACCGTGACGTCGCCTTGCGTATTATTCAGCACATGCAAGTAACCCCAACCATCAAAGGCTGCACCAATGGTACTTGCCAAACCGTTTGTGCCGATCGCAGGTAAGGACGGATTGGAACCATCGGTTGCGCCACATTGCGAGGGGTCATAACCATCAATGCCAAGTATGGCAAAACCTGAAGAACGGGCTACAAAGACCATGGGAATGCCGGCCTCTACCAGCATCGACACCGAGGCCTCACAGCGGTCGGCTGCCACCCCGTTGAACACGACACCGGCACTGTAGCCAGCAGCCTCAATGGTTTGCGCTTTTGTGGTAAATGCACAGGCGCCACGCTCTATCACCGCAATACTGGCGCCGGTATCGGCTGCACTGGGAATGGCATCGCCGCAGGCTAATCCGACGAATACGGTGTCGCCACTGACCTCTTCGATATCGGCGCCAGGCCCTATTTGTGGTACCGCACTGCCTTGCGAGGCGCTGTAGTCATTATCACCCACCATCACAGCCGTAAAGAAGGAGTCGAAATCCTCATCACCACCAAAAATCTTGTCGAAACCTGGCCCACCAAAAACAGCAGCGTGCGCATTACCTTCTGGCGGGCTGATGCCCAATACCGGGTCAACCGCCGGATACGTCGAGTCACCAATAAACACGGGATTGGCCGGATCATTCACGTCGAGTGTAATAAAGCCTGCATCCCAATACGAAAGCACGGCCTGCCAGTTTTCACCCGGACCAGGATCAAGATCATTCACCCAAATGTCATGGAGGAGAGACGCGGCGAATACCCCGGTAAACAGCTGACCGTCATCCGCAATCTCAGGGTTGGTCTGCAGCCAGGTAGCGATACCTGTATTGGCTATCAACTTCGGCGACTGCGGCTTGGTGATATCCGCAATGTGCACATCATCCGTATTGATGTTATCAACGATCATCAAATAACTTTTGCCAGAGCCAGTCGACCAGGCAAACGTATTGTGCACAGGAAAATCAAGGAAGTTTTGCTTGAGCGCGTGCGGGTTAGCAGGATCAGTCACATCCCAAAGCGAAATACCACCCTGCCCTTGTTGCGCGCCGCCATTGCCGCCACCAACGGCTCTGCCATTACCGACAAAAGGCCCGCAAGGCTCCAATGAGTGAATTAGTACATCTTTGTTACCTACCTGATGTACTTTGACATCGTTAACGCGTGTATTGGGCGGCGATTTAATCATGCCCACCGTGACCGGATTGGCCGGGTCACGAATGTCGGAAATATAGACCCCTGAACGATCACAAGTAGGTTCCTGAAAAGTGCCGACATAGGCGAAACCTTTGTGCGCCCAAACATCCGTATATCGGCCACTTTCGACACCCGCCAGAGTGTCGCGCCCTACCACAGTGAATCCGTAATTGACGTTACTGGGTATGTGTCCATCGGGATTAGGGGTATCATGAAGTAGATGCTTATTATCAGCCTTGCTGCCATCAGCTGCATTGTCTTCGTGCGCCCAAACTGCGGCGCTGGCAATGGCAATACTGAGAGACCCTACGACCAATTTTGCTCTTATACTCATTATGACTCTCCTTGTTTCGTCATAATGGCGGTACAGCTGGAGCCACCATCAATTGCTTTGTTATTTTGTTACTGCAACGTGATGCTATTCCACAGAAGCGATTGCGGAACCTGAACAGTATTTGTCCAATCGTTCAAGTTAGCAAGTTTTATATATTTTATTCACGGGACAGGGTAATGACGCGATGCCGGCCAAAATCCGGGCGCGGCTTGTTGGCATAAATGCCAACCTACAGGCAGTTTCGGTCTCCCATTACGCGCCTTCTGCATGTAAGTTCGACATTTATGTCGACGCGATGTTAGCCAAAATCCGGGCACGTTTTGTTGGCATAAATGCCAGCCTACAAAATCCGTGCGAGACTGGAGCGCGACAACAGACCTCGCATGCGACCTTTTCCATCTACTACCGGCAAGGGGTAATCTGCGGTTAAGGTTGCGGGTATGGCTTCTTCCAGCAGGGCATCGGGCGATAAAGCCTCGATATCTTCATAGAACTCTTCAACATAATCCTGATCACGGGCTGCATTGGCTTTTGCACGCTCCAGAGTTTCGCGGCGTAGTGCACCGCGAAATTGCTCATCATCCACCACAAAGGCAAAATCCTGTTTGCAGCGCTGCATATGCGCCAGCACTTCGCCTATGGTGAAGGCCGACAAGTGGCTGTCCGCCGGTTTCATCACGTGTCCGACAGTTAGTGCACGCGCACGATTCACATTCTGCACAAAAGCCGCGACATAGTCATCAGCGGGATTAAGCAAAATCTCCTGAGGCTCGCCCACCTGAACCAGCTCCCCATCGCGAAGAATGGCGACGCGGTCACCCAGCCGCAGGGCTTCATCCAGGTCGTGGGTGATAAAGACGATGGTTTTTTGTAGGCGTTGCTGCAGTTGCATTAACTGTTCCTGCATATCGCTGCGAATCAGCGGATCCAGCGCCGAAAAGGCCTCGTCCATCAACAAAATATCGGCATTGGTGCATAACGCGCGCGCCAAACCTACGCGCTGCTGCTGGCCACCCGACAGCTGTGCCGGATATTGATCTTCATAGCCGGCCAGCCCCACATCAGTCAGCCAGCGCTTGGCTTCTGCATTGCGCTCACCAACCGCCACCCCCTGCGTCTTGAGACCAAACCCCACGTTGTCGAGCACGGTTTTATGCGGCAGCAGGCCAAAGTGCTGGAACACCATGGCCATGGATCGCCGCCTGAATTCTCGCAGCTCGGCCTCGCCGAGTTCCATCACATTGCGTCCTTCTACCCGAATGTCCCCTGCACTAGGCTCTATCAAACGGTTGAAATGACGGATAAGCGTCGACTTACCAGAGCCCGACAAACCCATAATGACGAAGATTTCGCCGCGCTTTATGTGCAGGTTGATATCGCGCAAACCAACGGCATGCCCCGTGCGTTCAAGCACTTCTCGCTTGGTGAGTTGTTGCCCCAGCATAGGTAAAACGGAGGCAGGGTCTGAGCCAAAAATCTTCGACAGACCCCGTACTTCAATATAAGGTGCGTCACTCATACGCTGCATACTCTCTAGTCCCGAAGCCCCATATGCCTTTGCGTGCGCTTGGCATAGGCTTGTGACACCCGGTCAAAAATAATGGCCAGCACCACAATGGCCAGCCCATTAAACAACCCCAGCGCAAAATACTGATTGGTGATGGAGCGCAGTACCGGCTGCCCCAGCCCTGCCACACCAATCATCGATGCGATCACGACCATCGCCAGAGCCATCATAATGGTCTGGTTAATCCCAGCCATGATATTGGGTAAAGCTAGGGGCAACTGCACCTGCACGAGTTTTTGCCAGGCGGTAACGCCATAAGATTCCGCGGCTTCGAGCACTTCTTTATCAACCAGACGAATACCCAGATTGGTCAAACGAATCACCGGTGGAATCGCATAAATAATCACGGCAATCAAACCCGGTATTTTGCCAATACCCAGGAGCATGACCACGGGAATGAGATACACGAACGCCGGCATCGTTTGCATCACATCGAGTATGGGCGTGACGACAGCCTGAACACGTTCGGATCGTGCCATTAAAATTCCGATGGGAATCCCGAGAACAATCGAAAGCAAGGTACTGACGGTGATAATACTCAAGGTGCTCATGGTGTCCTGCCACATGCCGAACAGGCCGATGAGCACCAGAGCAATCGTTACCCCCAGCGATAGACGCCAGGAACGTGCCGCCAAATGGGTGATGGCAACGATCACCGCTATCACCAACCACCAGGGCGTTGCCAGCAGGAGCTTTTCGAACCAGACCAGAAACATCAGCAAGGGATCGAAAAAACTCTCAATGGCATCGCCATATTCCCGAGAAAAATCGCGATAGGCCGAATCCAGCCCCTTGCGAATCTCCACCAGGGTTTCGCGATTCAGTTGGGGAAACTCCTGCCAGGCGCTCATGCCCTCACCTCCCGCTTACGAGCGTTTTAATGCGGCTTCAATATTGCTTTTGGCTTCATCATGTACCCAGGCATGCCAGGTTGAGACATAGTTTTCGAGAAAGTGTCGCGCCGCCATCACGCCATCAGCCTGGTTTTCTTCCATCCAGGCCAGCAGTTCATTCATTTGCGTATTCGTGAAAGACCTTTGACTCAAGTAGCGGTATGCCTTGGGAGCTGCTTCGGCGAAGGAGGCCGTGGTGACCGTTTGCACAGGAGATGGCGGATACATGGTGGGCCTGGGTTCGAGACAATCTTCCTGCGAAATACAGTTCATATAGTGCTCTTTATCGACACCCGAGCCAAAGTCGACTTTGACCATTTTGTATTTACCCAGTACAGCGGTGGGTGCCCAATAGTAACCAAACCAGGGCTCCTGACGTTCGTAAGCCTTGGCGATCGCGCCAGCCAATGCAGCACCCGAACCGGGATCAACCAGGGTAAAACCGGCTTTATCCAACTCCAAGGCTTTAAACAGATTGCCTGCGGTGATCTGGCAGTTCCAGCCGGCGGGGCAGCCCATAAACATGGATTTTTCCGGGTCCTCAGGATGGGTAAACAGGCTTGCATGAAGTTTGATACCTTCGATGGTGGTCAGCTCTGGCTTGTCCTTGACCAGATATTCCGGCACCCAAAAGCCTTCTTCGCCACCGTCCGACAAGGAATTACCTGCATATTTAAGGCGCCCCTCTGCCACGCCTTTATCAAGCGCTTCACGCATGGAGTTACTCCACAACTCCGGAGCAATATCAGGCTCTCCTTTTTCGATCATGGAGGTACCCGTGGGCATGGTATCGCCCGTCACCAAACGCGCATCACAACCAAAACCGTGCTGCAAAATAAACTGATCGATATTGGCCATCAGTGCCGCCGAGTTCCAGTTCATCTCGGCAATGGTCACCTTGCCGCAGCCCGTGGCATCGGCTGTTTTAGCGGAGCCTCCGGGAATCGGTTGCTGGGGTACTTCGTTGCCACCATCACTACAGGCAGTGAGCAAAGAAAATGCGACAACGGGTATTAAACACTTGAGATTCATAGTGCGTCCTTTTTGTTTTTTGTAACGTTCTGAATCATGCAGCACCAAGCTTGCCTTGGTGTAAATCTGGCGTCACCAAACAGGTGCGAAGGCAGAATATTCTTGAAGCCTGAAGCCTCATAGAGAGAATACTTAGCAGTCTAAAGAAAAGCCTAACAGACTTGTAGTGCTGTGGAGTTTGAGAAGGCATCGCCTCGCACTTTTGGCGACTTAGCTGCTGCCCTGCTTGTCACCATACGAAACGGCTTTATCTACGGCCGCATTCTGGCGATCCAGCGTACCTACATCGAGTACAGGAGAAGCATCAATATGCTGAGCATCCATCATTTGCGCAACCCGTTGCAAACTCGAAATAATCATCGTCTGCTCCCATTCCTGCAAGTCGCCAAACTGACGCGCGAAATGCTCCTGCAGAGGCATAGGTGCGTCTTTTAAGGTTTCATGGCCAAGGTCAGTCAGGTAGGCGTGCACCTTACGCTTGTCCTCTTTGGAGCGTTCACGATAAACCAGTTCGCGTTTCTCTAGTCGATCAAGAATCGTGGTCACCGTGGCCTGGCTCAAGCTCATATCGCTGGCCAGCTCACCAATGGTTACCTCGCCTTTGTCCCGAACAGTTTGCAGTAACAGAATCTGTGGGGCGGTCAGCCCGGTGGTCTTTGCAAGATGCTTGGAATGCAGGTCGGTAGCGCGAATAACACGTCGCAGCGATACCAGTACTTCTTCTATGTGATCCAAGAGATCGCCCTCAAGCCAATCAAAAGCGTCAGTATAATGGGGGAATGCGTGCATGTCTCCTCAGGCGGCCAGTTGCGGTTCCATCAAAACGACGAGCCGCTCACGGTGTAAAATGGTTCCGCGTATGTGTTCATTATCCTGCATCGAGTAATCGACTTCATCCGGGTGCACATCGATGATTTCTTCCACACGATCGACCTCCATACCGGTTAGGCCCTCTCCCTTATCCAGGATAATTATGCGCCTTGCCTGTTCAGCGCGCGTATTGAGCAAGTTAGCGGTACGCACCACAGGAATGATGTCAC
>JBFHVM010000103.1:0-10117 GCA_041589495.1 Oleiphilaceae bacterium
GGGAGAAGAGCAACTGTTGGCAACTTTTATATCCGATGCGGGGCAAGTCAATATTATTGCCGGCGCGCGCGATGTGGATCGCTACCGCAGCAGTGTGGATCGCGATGATGAGCTGCAGGCGTTGGAAGTATCTGTGGGCGCCATGCTACAGGATATGATTCGTGAAGGTGCGTTCGATTAAGAGAGTGTTCCTTCACCCTGCTGCCTCTCACTTCTTCTTGGCATGCATTGCACTATTTGGGGAAACGGCCATTCGCAGGCCGCAACCGAATTGTCATCTTGTGGTACTACGCTCTTGTACTACACTTTGGTACATATTTTGAGTACCAAACTAGAGCGCAGCCTGCCTGCAGACTGAAAAGCAAGCCAGAAAGGACAAGCTTTTCTTGCCGTGTTTCGCTAGAATACGCGCCACAAATTTCGTTCCACCGGACAAGACGACCAAAAGTTGTCTCGCGTGATATCCAGGGATGTGTCAGCAGCGGTGTCCCGCTGACGGCGCGACCACACCGCGTCTGGTAGTTTGGTTTATCCTACCGATACAGTTGGGGAAGACATGACAGCATCAAAGATAATCTATACCAAAACCGATGAAGCACCTGCACTGGCGACCTACTCGCTACTACCCATCATCAATGCGTTTGCAGCCGCCGCAGACATAGAAGTAGAAACCAGCGACATCTCGTTGGCAGCCCGTATACTGGCCGCGTTTCCTGGCCGCTTGAAAGAAGATCAGCGCGTTGCCGATGCGCTGGCCGAGCTGGGTGAACTCACTCAGGCTCCCGAAGCCAATATCATCAAACTCCCCAACATCAGTGCTTCGGTACCCCAACTGCGCGCGGCCATCGCCGAGCTGCAGGAACAGGGCTTCGATATACCCGACTACCCCGATGAGCCAAAAAACGAAGAAGAGAAAGAGATAAATGCCCTGTACCAGAAGGTGTTGGGGAGTGCAGTAAATCCGGTGTTGCGTCAGGGCAACTCCGACCGTCGCGCTCCAAAAGCGGTCAAAGAGTATGCCCGCAAGAACCCCCACTCCATGGGTAAGTGGAGTCAGGCTTCGCGCACGCATGTGGCACACATGTGGGACCACGACTTTTACCACAATGAGCAATCTACTGTGGTCGAAAAAGCCGGCAATCTGCGCATCGAACTGGTGAGAAAAGACGGTTCGGTTGAAGTATTGAAAGAAAAAACAGCCGTGCTCGATGGCGAAGTGATCGACGGCATGTTTATGAGCGTGAAAGCCCTGCGTAATTTCTTTGAAGAAGAAATGGAAGGCGCCAAGCGCGCGGGCATTCTGTTCTCGCTGCACGTAAAAGCCACCATGATGAAGGTGTCGCACCCCATCGTATTTGGCCATGCTGTAACGGTTTACTTCAAAGATGTATTCGAGAAGCACGCCGCGACTTTTGAAGAGCTGGGAGTAAACCCCAACAATGGTCTGAGCAATGTGCACCAGAAGATTAAAGAGCTGCCTTATTCCCTGCGCTCAGAAATAGAAGAAGATATTCGTCGCTGCTACGAAAATCGTCCTGAACTGGCCATGGTGGATTCCGACAAGGGTATTTCCAACCTGCATGTGCCCAGCGACGTTATTGTCGATGCCTCCATGCCTGCCATGATTCGTATCGGCGGCAAAATGTGGGGTACTGATGGTAAGCTCAAAGACACCAAAGCTGTGATTCCCGAGAGTACCTACGCAACGATCTATCAGGAAATTATTAACTTCTGTAAGCACCACGATAACTTTGATCCGACCACCATGGGTACCGTGCCCAATGTCGGTTTGATGGCGCAGAAGGCTGAAGAGTACGGTTCGCACGATAAGACCTTTGAGCTGGAAAGCGATGGTACCGTGCGTGTGGTGGATGAAGACGGCAAAGTGCTGTTACAGCACGAAGTCGAGAAGGGCGATATCTGGCGTATGTGTCAGACCAAAGACCTGCCGATTCAGGACTGGGTAAAACTTGCTGTAACCCGTGCCCGAGCCAGTGGCATGCCAGCCATTTTCTGGCTCGATCTCGAGCGTCCGCACGATGCCCAGATGATCAAAAAAGTGAAGCGTTACCTGCAGGACCACGATACCACTGGTTTGGATATTCGCATCATGTCGCCCGATCAGGCGATTCGCTACACCATGGAGCGTTTGATTCGCGGTAAAGACACCATTTCGGTGACCGGCAACGTACTGCGTGATTACCTGACCGATCTGTTTCCCATTCTTGAGCTGGGTACCAGCGCCAAGATGCTCTCTATTGTGCCTCTCATGGCGGGTGGTGGCCTGTTCGAAACCGGTGCCGGTGGCTCTGCGCCCAAGCACGTGCAGCAGTTCCTCGAAGAGAATCATCTGCGTTGGGATAGCCTGGGTGAATTTTTGGCGATTGCCGTATCGCTGGAAGATCTAGGTATCAAAACCGGGAACGAACGTGCAAAAATATTGGCTGACACGCTGGATCAAGCGACAGCGAAGTTCCTCGAAGAAAATAAATCGCCCTCGCGCAAAGCCGGCGAAATCGATAACCGTGGTAGCCATTACTATCTGGCTATGTACTGGGCCGATGCCTTGGCCGCACAGGACAGAGATGCTGACCTAAAAGCGCGTTTCGCGCCTATTGCCAAGCAATTGCACGACAACGAAAGCAAGATCATGGAAGAATTGCTGGCGGCTCAGGGTAAGCCCATCGATGTTGGGGGTTACTACAACCCTGATTTGACACGTGTGACCGAGGCAATGCGTCCGAGTGCTACACTGAACAAGATCGTTGACGAGATGCGAGCTGCTGTAGCGGGCTAGTAAGTTGCCTTGATCAATAAAAACCGTAGCCGAGTGCTGCGGTTTTTTTATGGGAGAGTGTTTGTGTCAGCCGATTTTGAGATAGCGGGTTTACAGCTCGATACGGATGCGCTGCTGGATGCGCTCACCGGCCCGGGCTATTACGTGGTCGAACAAGCGCTGGAAGCGAATCTGTTGGAAAGCTTGAGATTAGAAGCGCAAGCGCAACAGGATTTTCGACAGGCGGGCATTGGGCGTGGCGGCGATGCCCTGCACAATATCGATATTCGTAGTGACCGTATTGCCTGGATGGACGGACGCACTGCTGGCCAGTCTCGCTGGTTGCAAGCCATGGACACGCTGCAACGCACGCTTAATCGCGCGTTGTATCTGGGGTTATTCTCGTTCGAAAGCCATTACGCCCATTATGCGCCGGGCAAGTTTTATCAGACACATCGCGATGCCTTTCGCGGGCAATCCAATCGCCGCTTGAGTTTGGTGACCTATCTCAACGAGAACTGGCAGGAAGACTGGGGCGGGGAGTTGGTGCTGTACAATGATCAGCACGCTGAACTGGAGCGAGTAATTCCAAAGGGGGGGACCATGGTGATATTTCTTTCTGAGGAGTTTCCCCACGAGGTGCTGCCTGCCACGCGAGATCGTTTCAGTATTGCTGGCTGGTTTCGGGTGAATAGTAGTTCATCAGGAAGAATAGATCCGCCGGTGTAGGTTGGCATTGATGCCAACAGGCCGCGCCCGGGTATCGGTCAGCATCGCGTCGACATAAATGTCGACCTGCATGTATGGTCAAGTGAATCAGGACACGGATATCCTGAGCTCAAGTCAGTATGCCCCGCAAAATATTTCAGGGAGGAAATACCATGCCATTTAACTCATCATTCAAAAGACTACTGCTCATTGGCTTACTCTTTATCGTTTCAGGCCTTGCTCTGGGATTTTCCAAAACCGTGCTCCTTGGCGAGCGTTTCTGTGATGACGAGGCCGGAGTTTGTATTAAAGGCAGTGTAGAGTGGGACGCAGCCAAAGGCCTGCTCGAATTTC
Source organism: Oleiphilaceae bacterium (assembly GCA_041589495.1). Lineage (GTDB taxonomy): Bacteria > Pseudomonadota > Gammaproteobacteria > Pseudomonadales > Oleiphilaceae > PZPK01. The sequence continues at coordinate 3,839 of JBFHVM010000103.1, forward strand.
ATGGCAGAGTTGGGCAAGTGCGACAGTCGGGTAAGTTGAAGATCGAACTTATTGCACAGCAGCGCAATGGCAGTACGAAGAAAGTGAAGTTTTCGGTACCTGTATCGGGACGCTCGTTTGCACTGGTCGAGACTAAAAAGCGCGTAGGAAAAAACTGGGACAAGACGTGGCGCAATGCACGCTGGGGCATCAACCGCTGCCACTTCAGTGCGCGAAAATAATCAAAGCCGGCAGATAAAACAATGCCCTGGCTGTGGGTTGCGCAGTCAGGGCATTTGGGTAAGTTAAGCTAGTTAAAGCCTAAGCCTGTTTGTCACTAGTTATTTGACAAAATGGCGACTAATTCGATTTCGTCTTCCATGTTGGGTTCCCCCCTTGCATTACCTTACACATTCGAATGATCGATTATGCGGGGCGACGGCTTAGCATGAGATGGCCAAAAACTTAACAAATAGTATAAATAGTGACCAGTTTGTTGGTTGGGCGACGTGCGCCAAGAAAGGTCATTCCTCATGTTATCTGCCTCATCCAGGAGCGTTGCATAAAACGCGAAAGGAGCGTTTTCTACATCCACAAAAAGTGTAAAGCATTGAAATAGTTGAATAATAAATATTTTATGGAAACTTGGCACACTGTTCGCTGAGTAGGAAAGTGTACAGGTCGTAGGGCCTCAAGCTACGACTGGTGCAAACCTCGATACCACACAGGAGAAGGCTCATGCTTGAATCACGCGGTACCCAGATGTTTACACTTACGTCAGCTGCAGAGGCGCGGTGTTTTTCCGAACTCAAGGCTTATTTCGATTCCATGTACTTTGCCAATTAGCGCGGGCGGGGGCTTCACTATCGCTTACGCCGAACGAAGCAAAGTGGAGTTCCTGTGTCGCACCAAGGCGCTTTTCAAAAAATCACTTGTCTATTACAACGGTCAAAGGAGTTAGGGAACAGGCCACACGGGTTATGGATGACCCTTTTTTATCGGTAGTAATCCGTACTTCATCGCAGGCGACTCGGGGGATGTGTCCGCCTGCTTTTCTTTGTTTTACTCTCTGTGTGTTTCTCAACTGAGGACTATCATGGATCTCAAAAAGGAGAATGCCATGACTTCCAGCTCGCCAGCACTAACAAATCGATCTGTCAGTATGTTTTGCTGCAAGAGCGGGGCAGGCATGGTGAGCTGAGATAGGAAAGAGGCTTTTGCCACCCCGTTGTCAACTTAAATGTCGGCCTACAGGTGAGCGATTGCACCTCTCTGAAGGTCGCCATTTATGGCGACGGTTTTCGTTTTTGTCACGTTTAAATGTCGCATGGTTGCTTACTCCGCTTGTCGACTTAAAAGTCGACCTACAGGTGAGCGATTGCACCTCTTTGTAGGTCGCCATTTATGGCGACGCGGAGTTGGATAATGGCCCGCGAGCCCGCTTCATTGGTGCATCCTGTTCGCTAAAACTTTGCGTCTCATACGCAAACCAGCGCAGTTCGCTCGACCAATAATCCGCTTCAATACCAGCTTTGCGTTTTAGCTCCCTGACGAACTGTTCCGGTTTAGAGATCTGTTGCCACACCGACGGTAAGAAAGTGGCCTTGTGCACCAGATGATCGCGACGCCATTGTTCCACGATCAGGCCTGTACGCCGTGCATTCAGCTGTTCATATAAGTCCACAGGGCTGGACACATAAAGCGCATAGGGCGACTGTAAAATCGACACGCTTATGCTCACCGTCTCCAACTCATCGGTATCAAGCGGGGGAAAGCGAGGGTCGCGCAGTGCGGCCGCCCGAGCGTTGTGCATCACATCTTCAATCAATGCCTGGTGAGGTTCAAGTGTGCCGATGCAGCCTCTTAAGGAGCGGCGCTTATCTATTAGTTTTTCGAGAGTCACAAAGCAAGCGCCAGGGCTAGTCAGGCGCGTATCCAGCACAGACGGTAGTTGTACGGCCTTACGTAGCTTCAAAGCCGCTTCTATGGCTTGCCGTGCTACCTGCAAGACAAAGCCCTGCTGTTCGATGTCAAGTGTTTCGGGTTGCTGTTCAGTAGAGTGCATAGGCGCCGTATCCCACTACCCGTTCATGGTCACCAGCGGTATCGCCGGAGTTGCGTAAATCCAGTTTTTCTATTTGCATGCCTTGCCGCTTGGCAGCCACCAAAAAACCATTGAGCGGATAGCAGCCACAGGCCTGTTCACCACTTAGGTCACTAGTGAAGTGTTCAATTTCAGTGCTGGTACGGTTGTCAATAATTTGTGCGCAGGCGTAAGGGTGGAAGTGACTCAAGTCGGTACTGATGACGATAAGTGTTTCTTCGCCGCCCCAGAGCTCACCGAGCACATCGGCTACCAAATACTTATCGCATTCTCCTACCACAAGCGGAATCAGAGAAAATCGATCAAGCACCGTTTGTAGGAATGGCAGTTGTACTTCAAGACTATGCTCGTGCAGATGGGCATGTTCCGAGACCCGCAAGTCACCGCGCTCGATCAGACCTGCGACGCTGCGGTGGTCGACAGGTATATCACCGAGCGGGGTGCGAAATTGTTCGCTCTCTGGCATGGCCAGGCCGCGCAGCGCAACGCGATGGGCCGGGCCCAATAGCACAACGCTGGTAATGGTTTTGCGCAGGGGAGCGAGTCTGTGGTAGGCATAAGCCGCTGTAATACCGGAATAAATATACCCGGCGTGTGGCACAATGAGTGCCTTGGGGCTCAGGCCCTCGCCGGGAGTCTGTTCAAGTAATGACACTATCTGGGCCTGCAGCTGGTGCGCGTTGGCCGGATAGAAAGTTCCTGCTACGGCAGCACTTCGAACATTCATTCTCACCTCGCAAGCAAGAAGTTCAAGTGGTTTAGTTTGGCTAAATTATGTACAGTTGGCAAGGGGCTGAATTGAATAGATGGAGGCTCTTGTGGGTATACATGCGACTTGGCCAACTCAGCATTGGCATGCACTGTCAGACGGGCGGATCCAGTGCGACGTGTGTCCGCGAGCCTGTAAATTGCACGAGGGGCAACGGGGCTTGTGTTACGTGCGCGGACGTGAAAATAACGAGGTCGTGTTATACACCTATGGTCGCTCTAGTGGTTTTTGTGTCGACCCCATCGAGAAAAAACCACTTAATCATTTCTATCCAGGCAGTCGTGTGCTTTCTTTCGGTACTGCCGGTTGCAATCTGGCTTGTAAGTTCTGTCAGAACTGGGATATGAGCAAATCCCGCGAAATGGATACCCTGGCCAGTGCCGCATCGCCGGAACGTATTGCTGAAGTTGCGCAGCGAGAGCATTGCCGCAGTGTGGCCTTTACCTATAACGATCCAGTGATTTTTCTCGAGTATGCCATCGATACGGCACGGGCCTGTCATGAGCGCGACCTCAATGCCGTAGCGGTCACGGCAGGTTATATTTGTGAGGCACCCAGAGAGCAGTTTTTTCGGTACATGGATGCGGCCAATGTGGACTTAAAAGCATTTACCGAAACGTTTTATAAAAAAATCTGTGGCGGTCATTTACAAGATGTTCTCGATACCTTGCGCTACCTGCGCCACGAAACGTCGGTATGGTTTGAAATCACGACCTTGCTCATTCCCGGAGAAAATGACAGCGAGGCTGAGATGCATGCCATGAGTGAATGGGTCTTGGAAAACCTGGGGAATGATGTGCCCTGGCACTTTACGGCCTTCCACCCCGACTGGAAAATGCGTGATCATCCTAATACGCCTTTGAGCACCTTGCAGCGAGCACGCCAAATCGCCCTGAGTAAAGGCCTGCACTATGTGTATACAGGGAATGTGCACGATGTGGGCGGCAGTAGCACTTACTGTCCGGCCTGCGGCGAATGCGTGCTGGAGCGGGATTGGTATCTGCTCGGCAATGCTGCTATCGACAAGCAAGGCCAGTGTGAACACTGCGGCGCAAGCATAGCGGGTTGTTTTGGGGCAGAGATAGAGCGTTGGGGGCCGCAGCGTCTGGCGGTCAGAGATATGTAATCTGTATGCAGGAAGGGGAAAGGAGCTCGGCTTCCACTGGTAGACCGGCCAACGTCCTGGTCAGCGGGAATGAAAAGTGGAAGCCGAAGTCAAGCATCCTTGCTTGAGATCATCCGTGAAACAGCGGTCTCAATCCATGAGGGTTTAAGCACCAGTCACAGTTTTACGGTAGACCTTTTGGCTAATGTTTTCACCGCAAGTTTTCTTGCGCACGCTTTTACTAACCCAAATAACGCATAAACTGCTGTGATTGTTGCCTGAGTAGGGTGACAGGCGAGTCGCAAATTTGAGCCAAATAAACACGCCCCCAGGCTTTTATCTGTGCCTGTTCCTGCCCGCTTAAAGACCAGAATCGCACATCGCGGGAGCGAATGTCGTTGGCAAGATGGTTACTAACGCCGAAGGCATAGCCAAGTTGAGCCATGTTCTCGTTCTGTTGCTCGTCACTACAGATGCGAAAGTAAGCGCGGAACTGCCTGCCATTGAGACCCTCTGCCATGGTTTGTGCGTTTTGAAGGTCCCAGTGCTGGGTGGCCAGCTCCTGATGTTGCGCCAGACCTACTGCCAACAGGTCTGACTGAATGGCTGCCATGGTTGGCGTGCTTAGCGGTAAGGCGAGCAAATGCTGACAATACGCCTGCTGCAGGCTGTATAGTGCGGTGGTGCCTTGTTGCTGAGGCGCCTCGAGATAATCACAATCTCCATCGGCCAGATCATCGGCCAAATGAATGGCGCAATGCTGAAACAGCAAGGGCAGGCAGCGTGTAAGCGCGGCTTGGTGTGGCAAGCCGCTATGCAGTGCTAACTCATAGCCTAGTTGAAGAACTTGCGCATCGGCTTTTGCAAGCAGCCCGCAAAGCAACTCTGTGCCAACGCTCTCTGTGGGCTCCGGCGAAGTCGATGTGCAAAAAAACTGCTGCCCAAGACGAATTAGCTGTTTTGCAATCATGCCGAGAGTGCTTGCGTATGGCTTTCGAGGGGGAGCTGAATACTCACTTCGGCGCCGCCGGATGGCCGATTGGATCGTGTTAACTTGCCATGATTCGCCAACAACAGGCGTTGGGAGGTGTACAAACCCAAGCCTGTGCCGTTTTCTTTGGTGGTGGCCAGTTGTACCACGCTTTCGTCGAGTTGGTGATGGGCAAAACCAGGTCCGTTATCCAGTACACGACATAACAGGTGATCACCAATGCGCGTGAGCACGATTTCGACGGCGCTGGCGGCCTGTTGGCCATTGCCCTCACTGGCGTTCTTTACGATATTCTGCAGCACGCGATAAAGCGCCAGTTGCCCGCCATGCAGGTGCGCGATGGGGGCTGTGCGCAAGGCAGGGTCGATATCCAGGTCCACGTGTAAGTCCGGGTGCAGACGTTGTACTTCTTCGGCGATCTGCTGAACCACTTCGAGTACGTTCACGGCTTCTTTGGCTTCGGCCTGTTTACCGGTATCGCGACCCTTTTCGATAAGTTCGCGCAGGCGGCGGGTGCTCAACTGCAGGTCGTGGTTCATGTCACGCAGGGTGTTGATATCCTGCTCGGAGAACTGGTCCTGATTAAGCAGGTCACTGAGAAAGTCCAGATTCATCAGTACACCCGAGAGGGCATTACCAGCATCATGATTGGTGCCGCGCAATTCATAGAGCAGGTGCTGTTTTTCTTCGATCTCGCGCACGCTGTCAAGCAGGGCCTGGGCATCGATCGCCGCTTTCAGTGCATCCCGCTCGCGCAGGGCCTCGGCGCGCATAACGCCGTAATTACCCATGGTGCCGGCTGCCGCGCAGGCGATGAGCGCACTGATCGCCAACACCGCCTGATGTTCCTGCGTTGGCGCAATTAATAAGGCCAGTAACAAGGCCGGGATAAAGCTCAGTCCCCACCAAAGATACTTTTTTGAGAAACGATAGGATTCGCCATGGTAAGCGCAAAGCAAAATCGGTAGTGCGGCCATGGCGGTTGCCCCCGGCATGGCCGAAAAACACACCAGTGCCCACATAAAAAACTGAAAGGCTCCAGTCGTGACGAGGATGAGAACCCCCCAGTGTTCAAGGCGCATCCCCTTTTCCAGCGGTTTGGCACTTACCGCCAATGCGCACAATGCGACAGGAAGCAGGCTTAATAAAGCTGGCCAGAAGCGCATGCCAAAATAGTCGCCCACCCAGGGCGCGTGACTGGCCAGCGCAATAATCACCACAAACACAAACAGAATGAAAAGCCATACTTTTCGGTCGGTCAGGGCGTCGAACTGTTCGCGATCCAGCGTTTTCAGCCAGCGCTGGTAGGCACTTTTTACCATACTCATCCC
>JBFHVM010000104.1:0-10089 GCA_041589495.1 Oleiphilaceae bacterium
CATCGACATAAATGTCGACCGACATTCTTGGTAGGCTATCGAATCGCCCTCCGAAAGTTATTATGCAGAACCGCCTTTATCGTGGGCAAATCGAATTTCATCATGAGCGGCGCGACAGCAGGTAACTATTTGCTGTTGCATCTGTTGCGCAAGTACGGCACGGCTGAACTGGTCAACGAGTGCGCCAAAAAACTCCTTATTGATAGCCACTCACGCAGCCAAAGCCCCTACATGAGCATGCAGCGCCCACGTCAGCATGAGGATGAAACCATTCAGCGTATACAAGACTGGTTGGAAGATCATGCCTGCGAAAAGGTATCGCTCGACGAACTGGCCGACCGAAACAATCTAAGTCTGCGTCAGTTTATGCGACGTTTCAAACAGGCCACGAGACAAACACCCGGTAGTTACCTGCAGAATTTACGCTTGGAAAAGGCTAAATATTTGTGAGCACTAATACCACCATCGACAGTATTACGTACAAAGTAGGTTACGAGGACGGCAATTCGTTTCGCCGTTTATTCCGCGAGCGCGTGGGTATTACACCCAGCGCTTATCGCAAGAAGTTCCGCGCGTAAACTGCAAGAGAGCTAGATACCGAGGGAATCGAGCAGATCGTCGACTTCATCCTGATTGGTACCCGACAGCTGACCGGGTTTAAGGTTATCGCTCTCGGAGGTGCTGCTGCCAAACAGTTCATTGAGTGAGATGATGGTCAGCATGAACTTCTGATCAGTGATCTGGTCTTCGGAGTACATATTCATGGCTTCGACCAGCTTAGCCTGCATGACGGCCTGCACCTGCGTGCGCTGTTCTTCACTAAGCCCTGGAACTTCGGACAATATCGACGCTTCGAGCCCTTCCATCATGTCCATATGCTTTTCTTTCATGACCTGATAGGTTTCGTTAACCTGCGTCAACTCCGTGGCGCAGGATTCAACCATGCGCTTAATCTGTTCCGAACGCTCCTGAAGGTCTGCCGTTCGCTCTTCAACCATATGTTCGAGATTCTCGTTGAGCTCACGGATCTCTTCTTCCTGCTCTTTGCGAGTAGTGATGTCATTAATAGTGGCCAGGAAGGTGAGGCCTCCACCAATCTCCAGCTTGTAAACCGCGAGATCAATCCAGCGCAATTCCGATCCAACCAGAACCTGAGTCTCTAATTTGCCAATATTCTGCTTGTAACAGGCCAGGTACTCCATTAATAAACAGTCGGCAACTTCTACGTCTTCGTCTCCCATGCCCCCCATACCACCTCGCGCTTCGATAGGTTCAAAGTCGGGGATGGGCATGTCTGCCAAGGTGGGAATCAGGTCGACAAGCGGATGACCTTCCACTTCGCCTTCCTGCTTTTCAAAAATGGTACGTACGGCTGGCGTCGAAGTGCGAACTACACCCTGCCCATCGATGGCCAGCAAGACAAAGTCTGCCGCCACCAGCAAGGTATCAACGATTTCTTGTTTTTGCATATCAGAGATTCAATTATTTTTTGTTGGCTGGATTTTTTAACATAGCAGCGCAATGCAGATTGCGCTAGGCTCATTTGGCGGCCCGTGCGCTATTCGACCATCAGGCGCACACGCTGAGGCTGACTGAGCAGTTTTGAAGGACTCATGCCCACCATAGTATGAAAGGTCTTGGTAAAGTGTGAGGCATCGGTAAAGCCAGCCATCACCGAGGCTTCGGTCAGGTTGCCGGTTTTCGCAACCATGACCGATGCGACGAATAAACGGTGCCAACACCGGTAGCGACGAATGGGAATACCTGTTTGTTTTTTGAATAACTGCACCAGACGCGACACCGAAAGATTTGCTACTGCCGCCAGATCATCGATCGAAAGGTTCTCATGCACACGATGCTTGAGCTCTTCCACAACAGCCACAATACGATGGTCTACCGGGTGCTGCTTGTTCTCGGCCAATACACCAGTATTCAGGGCTTCATCCAGCAAAGCGTAGGACTCTTCGTAATCCAGGGCTTGCTCATAGATATTGCGCAGGGCCAATATGTACTCAGATTCCTGCATACTCCCATAGCGCGCGCCATTCCCGGCAACACGGTCAGTGGGCATTTGCGACAACAGCATGGCATAGTCTTCGCCAAAGGGGTCCAGCATACAATTGGCTACTAACTGCCCGCGGGAGTCCACTTCATAATTACAGCCCGCGGGTGTTAGTACCGTATGCGCTTCGATAAAGGGTTCGTCAGAATGACTACGATAAAGAATGGGATCACCAAGACTGACGATCAGGCAGGCGGCGCCCTGGCACATATTCAGGGCTTCGCCCAGCTTGCCCACGAACAAAGAGCGGCGATCCCACAAGTACAACAGGGAATCACTATTCATAACTGTCCCTGGCCTTCATAGCCAGACTGGCCAGATGTGGTTTGAGCACCAAACAGAAACTGCTCCACGACAGCCTGATCCTCCGTACTAAAGTGACGCTGTATCAGTTCCTTACGCATTTGCATTTCGTCTTCACCCGATAGGCCCGCATATTCCACATAGCGGTATTCTTCAAGAAAACTACCCAGTTTGTCCAACCAGGCCTGTTCGTGCAATCTGGTTTCTATTAACTGCTCGACGGCATCATGAGGCAGGCTTTCGAGCAGAGCATGCCTGAATTCACTCTCACTGAGCTCGCCCGCATGCCATTTTTCCACCAGCGCTTCCGTTGCATTTTCTGAATCACCGGATTCCACAACGGCCTCAGGCCCAGGCATGTACCCCTGCAAGCCGTCCTCACTGATTATAAAGCTGTCCTCGCTGCGGTACAGCACAGCAAAAAGCTCCGGACTCAACTGTTTCCGCCTTGCCTCCATAAGCTCTGCCTCAAACGCCTGTACATTCTGCAATTGCTGCCCCTGCCATTCTTCATGCAGCTCTGCCTCTGCCCGATTGGCCCCCACCAGCTGCTGCAAAGCCGCTAACAATTGCGGGTCCAGTAGATCATACTCCTGCCAAATCACGTCGAGCTGCGCGGGTGTCAGAGAGTCGCTCAGACGCTGACTCCAATCTTTTAATACCATTAGATTGTGCCCCGAAAGCCCTTCGTCTGCGTGCAAACTATCGTAAATTTGCTCCCTTACTGATGACGCATCCCAGTTTTCGTCGGGAGCAGGACTTAGTTCGTATCGCTCTGCCGCACCCGAACTGATCACTTGATGGGCACTTTGGGCTGGCGGCTTGTTATTGGTCTCTACAGGCAGAGACGAAGCCACCGGCTCAGCAGAGTGTTCTTCAGCAGGGTCATGCGCAGCAATATGAGTATCCGACACCGAGGTGCCGGGCAACATGAGCCAGCCAATTAACCCGCCTAAAAGAGCGATGCCCAACAGTAGCGCGGGTATGGGACGCACACGCATATACTAGTCCTTAAGAAAGGTCTTGATGGTGGCCTGTTCGCGCAACTGCGCGATATGTTGCTGCAGCTGTTGCTGACTGATCTCCTGCAGCAATCCTTCTCGCGCAACCTCAAACACAGGTTTGGCAATTTCTGAGCGTTCCAGGCAACGCCATACCGTCCAGGTACCCGCTTCCTCCACCGGCTCTGGTAACCACTGTCCTGCCTTTATATCCCTTGCCTGCTGAGTGTTGCCAAACGCGAACGCGTCGAGGGCTTGCCAGGGTTCTGTTTGCCCTGCGAGCTCTTTTGCGAGGTTTCCACTCATCGCGCTGCGTAAGAAAGCCTTGGCCGAAGCCGCGTCGGCAAAATTCCAGCGTTGCATTTGTACCATCACTCGGGCGGGAATCGCATCATAGGCCTCCCGCAGCTGTTCTTCACTGATATTCAAGCGCGCCATGTAATCCATCACATAAAGCTGAGACAGCAGGGTTTTCTGTGCCAGCTCCAACTCGAGCTTATTTCGGGGAACCTCATCAACACCGGCAGAACGCGCCGCTTGAGAAAGTAATTCGGTGGTAATCAGGTCTTCGAGCAACGCATGCTCATCTTGTTGCAGACCAGAAAGTGGCCCCTGCGTGCGCGAGTCCGAGAGCAGCGTGAGCATTCCGAGCGAAATTGCCTCACCGTTAACATGTGCGGCATCCTTGGCATGAGCGAAAGACCACAGCAAAAATGCTGCGGCCAACAAACATAGACGAAGAATCATAAGTTCTACCTCCCAAAACGAAGAAAGCCAGAGGCAGAATACCTCTGGCAGTGCTGTACAGCTTTCGCCAATCGATTCTGCTTCTTTTACATCGAGCAGTTAGATTAACGAAAAAACGGCTCTGCGTCTGTCAGGCAGCTCCGCATTCAGCTTAAATCAGATATTGCTCTTCACAATATTGTAGGTAGAACCCAGCTCGAGCATGATGTTGTGCTCCCACCAGCCAACATGATGGCTGCTGCCACACTTGGCACTGCTGTCAGGGTTGATGATTTCGTCACCGGAAGACCAGATCGCCGTATCACAACCACGACCATTCAGATCACGCAAAAAGCGCGAGTTGTAGCGCATCTCGAAGCATGCGGGGCTAAAGCAGGCGTAGGCCCAGCTCGTGCCTTTGTGAGGAGTACCAATGGTTACCAGGTCGTCGTTGCTGGCATAACCATTTTTGAATACACGGTACCAACGGGAAACCAGACCACCATTGGAGTGCGCAACAATATTTACCTTGCTCCAGCCCGTCTGCTGTTTAACCCAGTTCACGTAATCACGCAGTTGTGACGCACTAGTCTTGTTACTTTTAGTCAAGGAGCTATAAGAGAACTTGTAGAAGGCACAGCTTGGCCATCCATCACTCTTAAAACGATTGATCATGGTATTAAACTGCCAGGTGGAACCGGCATAACCATGCACAAACACGATAGGTTGCTTGCTGCAGGCTGCATAGCTCTGCATAGAGGCTGCGCTGAGCACCAGGGCCAGCAGGGAAAGGACTAATTTTTTGTTCATTTCGAACACTCCTCTTTTTATATTAGTCGTGAGTGAATTCTCAATGAGGGTCGATACAGCGCTTCCCTGTATACAGCAACAAACTTCAGGCCTTGTTGCCAATACAGTCTACAAAGACACAACACAAACAGTTTGCAAAATATGTTTACACAGAGCTTGTAAAAACTAACGATACTACCCACCCGCACGTGAACTGCATCACGTTTTCTCAGTGCAAAGTGCCACTTTCTTGGCACCATAAAAAAAGCCCGTATGCGCGAGGCACACAGGCTTTTATTTCTTATAAATCAACTAGATATTATTTCGAGTTATATCGTAGGTGGAGTAAAGATCCAGCATGATATTGTGCTCCCACCAGCCGACATGATAGCTGGTACCACATTTTGCACTGCTGTCAGGGTTGATGATCTCATCTCCGGAAGACCAGATTGCGGTATCGCAGCCACGCCCTTTCAAGTCACGCAAAAAGCGCGAGTTATAGCGCATTTCGTAACAGGCAGGACTAAAGCAGGCATAGGCCCAGCTGGTACCTTCATGTGGCGTTCCGATGGTCACCAGATCATCATTGCTCTTTGTGCCATTCTCAAACACACGATACCAACGAGACACCAAACCACCGTTGGAGTGAGCAACAACATTTACCTTGCTCCAACCCGTTTGCTGCTTGACCCAATCGACATAATTGGCCAGCTGGGCTGCACTGGTTTTATTGCTCTGTGACAAAGAACTGTACGAGAACTTGTAAAAAGCACAGTCAGGGTAACCATCGTTTTTGAAACGATTGATCATCGTATTCCACTGTCCCGTGGAACCGGCATAACCATGCACAAACACAATGGGTTGTTTGGAGCAGGCGGCATAGCCCTGCATCGAAAGCGTGCTGAGCACAATGGCCAGCATAGAAAGGATAGATTTTTTGTTCATTTCGAACACTCCTCTTTTGTTTTTAGAGTCGAGAGAATTCTCAATGAAGGTCGATACAGCGCTTCCCTGTCAAAGCAACCCACTACAGGCCTTGTCGCTTTAACTTCTACAAAGACACCTCGCCGCACATAGTCTGCGAATTATTGATTGTGGGCTTGTATAAACTAACGATATAGCAAACCTGCATGTGACACACATCACACTTTTAAAGTGAACCAGTTAATAGCAGGCAGCTGAAGCCTCGCAGCTCCAGCTGTCTGCTTTTTTAGCTGGCGGGCTCCGCCGCGAGCTGCGGAGAGTCGTTATTAATTTGTTCTTCGAAAGCCTTGAGGCGCTTATAGATGGATAACAGCTCAACGATGGTGCTCCAGCTATGCACCAAAAACTGGAAGGAATCTTCCACTTTGCCGAATGCACGAATCACTTGCTGCAGCACGCCCAGAGTAATCGCACCGGCAACGATGGTTGGCGCCATGGCGATATAAGGCACAATGACGGTGAATTGAATGTAAGACCACTTAGCTACATCAAAATACATGTAGTGTTTGTAGAGCTTGAAATAGTTCTGGCGCACGTTTCCGAATAGCTCTTTTACCGTGGGTGGGTCGGCGCGATCAGCATGATCTTCACCCAATACCAACTCTTTACGATAAGCCGCCTCGACTTTTTGATTATTAAATTCCAGACCGGGCAACTTGATGCCCACCAGTGCCAACAATACAGTACCACTGGCAGCAGATATTACAGCAATAAATACCAGCGCCTGATCGACTGCCCCAATCCAGGGCAGTTCTTTCACATGCTCGCTCAGGCCCCACAAAATAGGCAAAAAGGCAACAAGGGTCATCAAGCTCCTGATAAACGCGACACCCAGCCCCTCCATAATACGCGCAAAGCGCATAGTATCTTCCTGAATACGTTGCGAGGCCCCCTCAATATGCCGCAGGCGGGGCCATTGCTCCATGTAGTAATCGTTCATAGCTGTGCGCCAGCGAAAGACATAGTGTTTGATGTAAAACTCCAGCAACACCGCCACCACGATGTAGATGGCCGCAATTTTGGCAAAGGTCATACAAATCATCAAAAACTCGTCAAAGGTGACCTTTCCCGGGTTGGCCAAGGCCTCCTGAATAGTGTTGTAAAACTGGCCAAACCATTCGTTGATATCTACATCGAGCTGCACTTTGTACCAGGTTACACCGAGAATCAGGAGGGAACCAAACAGCGACCAGGCAAACCATTTTTTATTGAGAAAGAAGGACTTGAACATAGAGAGGGTATTCGCTTATGCCGATAAGAATAATAAAACGTATGACCGTTATACTACATAAGGCAACAGGAAAACGGGAAGTGCGTCGGGCAGAATGTTAACGAGTTTGAATTTGGCCTTATCGGTAGCGATCCTGCAGTTCGATCATGGCCTGCTGAAACGCTTCGGTTTGAATAATTTGGTCCACCTTGTTGATTAAAGCTCCCGCAAAAGGGTGACCGCCCCTCACCCCCAAATGAAATGGAATGTTGCTCTCAGGTATAAAGTCGACACGGCGATAGGCCAACTGGTCCTGGTAGCCAAATTTACGCGCTAGATAAATCGCCTGTTCCGGCATCATCACAAAAAAATCACCGGCTTGCCTGAGCAAGAGGAGATGCAGCATGTTTTCGAGATTACGAGCCTCAACTTGTTTCAAATCAGCGGGTAAATTGTCCTGCTCCCACTCCGCTCCAATCTGCGTAATAATCGTTGTTTGCGAAAGGTCTTCAAAACTGCTGGCCGACTCCAGGGTGAGCCTTTTGTCAGAATTTTTGTGATACAACAAATATCCGAAATCCTCGGAATACACGCGGTGCTGAGTAAACAGCGCGTACTTTTGGCGTTTTTCTGAAGGGTAAGTCAGCAAACAGTCCAATTTCCCTATTTCCACCAGCGATTGGGCGCGAGGCCAAGGATACGCGGCAATCTCTACATCGTACTCAGGGATTAAGGAAAAAATCAATCTGATGGTGTCGGGCATTATGCCGACTGAGCGCCCATTGGATTGTGAACTAATTGGCGGTTCGTCATTCACAACCGCGAAGCTGAAAACGCGAGGAAGCGGGTTGGCTTGCTGAGCACTGCCATACGACCCTACCACTAGACAGAAAATAAGCAGAATAGACTGATATCGCAGGCGCAGGCCAAACATCACAGGACCTCTCAGGGGAAACTACTGTGTAGGTATAACAGTCATGCTCAATTATGGCAAGCGAGGCCGACATAGCCTGACTTTATCCTGGCTATGCCACGCTCTTTCTCTAATGTTGAGCGGGCAACAAAAACTGCGTGCTATGTAATCCCCGCCAAAGCTCCAATGCATTAAAGCGGAGTGGTTGCGCATCATTACTTAGCCAATTGGTCAACATGGGTTGTAGATAAAAAGCGTTACCCGGCACCGCACTGACCCCGCTGGGCCAAACGCTTTCGGCTCTCATTCGCCAGCGTCCGGCCTCGACCACCATGCGGTTAGTCGCACCACTGCCATACATAAAATCATTCACATCATCAGCCCGCGCACTGTGCGAGGAAGCATCCACCACGCCAAAACCGCCATCGGTGGGAATACCCGGCAGGCCGCTGAAGGGTGCGGGAAAGCCGCCAAATGCAGAGGGCACACTAAAGGGTTCGCCCATTGGAGAGTCCAGCACAATACGGTGCAAACAACCCCAACGATAATCCATCGCGCTGCCGGTACATTCATTGAATGCTACGGCAAAGTCTGGCTGCTCAAAACGATCCAAGGCTGCACTCAAAGCCTGTAGCATGGCAATTTTCACATCCTGCGCTTGGTCACCACTGTCTGCACCAAAGAAGTCCACACCCGAGGTACTTTGGCCGCCGTTTTCGACCAGCACTTTGAGTGCCGTCACCGCCTGTGACGATCCCGGTATGTAGCTACCCAGACCCATACTGTTGAGCTTGGTATCGATGGTTGCCTGAATAAACTGCGAGCGCCACATACTGTAAATAGCCGTCGCCCGCGAATAGCTAATTTCCTGCTCACTCAAGCTGCCGGTCGGGTCAGCCCCATGATCTTCCGAATCAAAGCCTTGTGCGATACCCGTTTTAGCCTGGTAGTCACCCTGGGCCCAGACCTTGAGTTTGCCCATCACATCAGCAAGACGCGCATCATCTCCCGCACTGGCTAACGCGGCATGCGCATCTGTCTGCTGACTGGCGACAAAGGCCGCAACAATTTTGGGCGCAAAAAATTCAGCATCGAGCAAGCCCACATCGGCCTGCAATTCCTGCAATTCCTTAAATGAAATTTTCTTGTCGCCTGTAACTAAAAGATCTTGTAGTCCCTGCGTGATGCGCCCAGCCCTGAAGCCCTGGGCATATCCCGGATTCAGGTAAAACACTCCGCCGTTCTCACGAAACTGATTGAGAGGGTCATTATCGAGAGTTGTGCCCGCCGGATCGTTATTCGCATTAACGAAATAGCCGTTCACGGGATTGATTACCTGTGGCATCTCTTCTGGCGCATAGATTTCGTAAGGCAAGGTTTGGTTAGGATAGTGACTGACTGCAGGCATCCATTGGTGCCACTCCAAATTACCCTGTCGAATAAAATAAGGAGGAACGCCACCGGCAGGAGCACCCAGTAATTGAAGGTCGGTTCGTACCGGCATCTCGGCGCTGGTGAAATAAGCTAGATTGCCTTCGCGATCGGCGTAACTCCAGTTTTGAGACCCAAAATCAAAGCGACTCAAACCTTGTTTAAAATCTTCCAGATTACGCGCCTGATTCCAGGCATAAAAGGTTTCGAGCTCGCGCGTTGCGGCAAAACCGGTGTACTGAATGGTCAGCGCCGTCATGGCCTCCTGATCAAAATCCAGAATGACTCCATGGTTGCGATCAGGAACCGTGAGGGTAGCGGCAGGGATCGCTGGATTTTCGGGTACAGGCACCACCACACCATCTGGCTGGCCATCGCCATCAATGTCGGCATTCACATAATACGACTCTGGCACCGGAACGATTTTGCCTTTTTTATTGTTGGGCAATTCAATACTCAAACCACTGGGTGAATCGGGATCGGGAACCACTACATCGAAAAACGCATCGGTCACATCCATGGGATTTGTTGTTGGTCCCCAGGCTATATGGCGATTACGCCCAACGATAATAAAGGGCGCCCCCGCAAAACCACTGCCCATCGCATTGTAGCCAGGCGACTGAATGTGCATGGGATAAAAGGTACTGGGGTGGTCTAGCGCCAAATGAGG
>JBFHVM010000105.1:0-10046 GCA_041589495.1 Oleiphilaceae bacterium
CCCAGCGCGAACCTTGTCTGCCGCATCGTCACCGTTCATGATGCCACCTACGCCAATAATCGGCACTGCATCGCCAAGCTCGCCATGCATAAAAGCAACCATGGCCGTTGACTTGTTAGTGAGCGGAGCGCCACTCAAGCCTCCTGCCTCGTGTGCATGTACAGAGGCCTTCACACCTTCGCGCCCCAAGGTCGTATTGCTTACGATCAATCCATCAAATTCACGATCACGCAGCGCCTTGGCCACTTGTCGTGAATCTTCTTCGTTCATATCGGGGGCTATTTTCATCGCTACAGGGACATATCGGCCATGCTCTTTTGCGAGTTTGGCCTGCTCTTCTTTAATGGCATCCAGCAAGGCATTCAATGCATCACCAAACTGCAGATCTCTCAGCCCGGGAGTATTGGGCGACGACACATTTACGGTCACATAAGACGCTTGCCCATAAACAGCTCGCAAACCTTTAAGATAATCGTCGGTGGCATTCTCAACTGGCGTGTCAAAGTTCTTACCGATATTAATACCAATGGGGCCGGCATAGCGGGCCTTGGCCACTTTGGCCAGAAAATGATCGAGCCCTTTGTTGTTAAAACCCATACGATTAATAATGGCCTGCTCCTGCTTTAAACGAAACAGACGGGGCTTGGGGTTACCGGGCTGAGGGCGTGGCGTTACCGTTCCCACCTCAACAAAGCCAAAACCGAGAGCTCCGAGCGCATCCAGATGGTCCGCATTTTTATCTAAACCAGCAGCCAACCCCACCGGGTTCGGAAACTTAATCCCCATTACTTCAACCGGATGCTGAGGAACATCGCAGACAAAGGGTTTTAGTGCCCCCAAACGATTCAAAGCGCTCATCCATTCCAGAGAAAGGTCATGCGAAGTCTCTGGAGAAAGAGTAAAAAGAAGATTGCGTAGCAAGGAATAGGACATGAGCCCCCCATTAAACCCTTATTCGCCAGCCCATGCTGACACATTTAACGACAACGCTGGCTAGCGCCAATTCCGGGCTGGCCAGACGATTACCGCGGCGGCGATGTTAACCGATTGTCGGATCGAAAACGAGTCGAAAAATGGCACAAGTGGATCTTGACAATTTTAATTTTCAACAGACCCAAGCCTGCTTTATGACAACCATGTCATTTATCCACTAAATCTGTGGATAACTTTGTTGAAAACCATTTGGAAACCCCCCGAACCCCTTGGTGGTTGGCACTTGAAGTCAAATTGGTTACTTTTTGATCATTTTATTTTTCTTTATTATTCAACAACTTATAAAGCTTTTGTGCATTCTTGAGAAAGACGTCAAGTTTCTAGTGGCAAATGGGTCAAAAGCCTGGACTGTGCATAAAAAAGTCATTTTTCTGTCACTATCGCCGTTTTTTTAGACAATCACGAGACGAGCTTTTGTCGCGCCTCGGCAATTTTATCCCTCAGCATCGCCGCTTTTTCAAAATCGAGATCCCTCGCAGCCTGATACATTTCGTCTTCCAATGCTTTAATCGCCGCTGTAAGTTCTTCTGGCGTGCGCGCCTGAATTTTGTCGCTATAATCCGCTAACGGCTCGGCTACCCGCTTACCTTTACCTCCGCGCTTCCCGGGAATAACGACTGCTCCTTCCATGATATCCACGACTTTCTTGTCGAGCCCCTTGGGTACAATGTTATTGGCTTCGTTGAATTCCATTTGCTTTTGTCGGCGACGTTTCGTTTCACCCATTGCCAACTTCATGGAACCGGTGATCCGGTCGGCATAAAGGATGGCGCGACCATTCACGTTTCGCGCTGCACGACCAATGGTTTGTATCAAAGAGCGCTCTGAGCGCAAAAATCCTTCTTTGTCGGCATCTAGTATGGCGACGAGTGACACCTCAGGCATATCGAGCCCTTCGCGCAACAGGTTAATGCCAACCAACACATCAAACTCACCACGCCGCAGATCGCGTATTATTTCCACGCGCTCTACTGTATCGATATCAGAATGCAGGTAACGCACCCGAATACCGTGTTCCAACAAAAAGTCGGTGAGATCTTCAGCCATTCGTTTGGTAAGCGTCGTCACCAATACACGCTCGTCTTTGGCAATTACCTGATGAATTTCGCCCAGCAAGTCGTCTACTTGCGTCGTCGCAGGGCGAACTTCGATCTCGGGATCCAACAAACCGGTGGGCCGTACTACCTGCTCAACTATTTGGCCAGCGTGCTCAGCCTCATACTTAGCAGGTGTTGCCGAAACAAAAATCATCTGTGGAGCAATCTGCTCCCACTCATCAAAGCGCATTGGACGATTGTCGAGCGCTGAAGGCAAACGAAAGCCATATTCCACCAGCGTTTCTTTTCGCGAACGGTCGCCCTTGTACATCGCCCCTATTTGAGGGATCGTTACGTGAGACTCATCGATGACCATTAATGCGTTATCGGGTAGATAATCGAACAAGGTTGGCGGCGCCTGACCAGGCGCACGACCGGAGAGGTAGCGTGAATAATTCTCAATCCCGTTGCAGTAACCCAACTCAATCATCATTTCGGTGTCGTAGCGGGTACGCTCCTCCAAACGCTGCGCCTCAACCAGCTTGCTATTGTCCCGCAACTGCTGCAGGCGCCCCTTAAGCTCTGTCCGAATGGACTCTACTGCATCGAGAATCTGCT
This sequence comes from Oleiphilaceae bacterium, assembly GCA_041589495.1. Lineage (GTDB taxonomy): Bacteria > Pseudomonadota > Gammaproteobacteria > Pseudomonadales > Oleiphilaceae > PZPK01. The sequence continues at coordinate 2,649 of JBFHVM010000105.1, forward strand.
GACGCGGCGTAACGTAGTGCGACTTGGGGTAGATAGTCACCCGAGGCACCTTATGCGTCACCTCTCCGGTAAGAGGATCGAAATAGCTTAAGGCTTCGACTTCATCATCAAACAATTCGATTCGAATCGCATCACGATCGCTCTCCGCCGGATAAACGTCAATCACGTCGCCACGCACCCGATAAGTCGCCCTGTGCAATTCAACATCGTTGCGCGTGTATTGCAGCTCGGCCAAGCGCTGCAGAATAAAACGCTGATCTACCTGATCGCCCCGATCAAGGTGCAACATCATCTTGAGATAGGATTCCGGATCCCCCAAACCATAGATTGCCGACACCGTGGCAACAATGATGGCGTCGGATCGCTCCATAAGGGCCTTGGTCGCGGAGAGACGCATCTGCTCTATGTGATCATTAACAGACGCATCTTTTTCTATAAATGTATCGGACGATGGCACATAGGCTTCGGGCTGGTAGTAGTCATAGTACGAGACGAAGTACTCTACTGCATTGTCTGGAAAAAACTCTTTGAACTCCCCATATAACTGCGCTGCAAGCGTCTTGTTGTGCGCCATAATAATGGTCGGTCGCTGTAATCGCTCAATGACATTCGCAATAGTGAATGTTTTACCCGACCCTGTTACCCCTAACAGCGTTTGGTGCATAAGCCCGTCTTCAATACCTTCAACGAGCTTGGCAATGGCCCCCGGCTGGTCGCCAGCTGGCTTGAAACGGGACTTTACGCGAAATTCCTTGGACATCGTGTTTCCGATCTGAAATGAAGAATGTTAGAATCCTGCAGTTTTGTGCTGCCGCAAGCATGCGCGCAAACAATATCGGCCTTTAGCCGGCGCGCGCCACTGCATTAATGCGACCCCAGTATACAGGCATAAACGTGCGAAGTGACCTAGCGGTTTTTTCGCCGCCAATAAACCAATGTTCCAATTGAGGAAACCAGACTTGGACGCACAACTTTCCAATAGAGTTCAGCAAATCAAGCCTTCCCCTACTCTGGCCGTGACCAACAAGGCCAATGAACTGCGCGCCGCGGGACACGATATTATTGGTCTCGGCGCAGGCGAGCCCGACTTTGATACACCCGACCACATCAAGCAGGCAGCCATTGAGGCTATTCAGCAGGGGCAAACCAAGTACACTGCCGTAGACGGCACTCCAGCGCTGAAAAAAGCAATTATTGAAAAGTTCAAACGCGACAACCAGCTCGATTACGAGGCCAATCAGATTCTGGTTTCCAGTGGAGGCAAACAAAGCTTCTTCAACCTGGCACTAGCACTACTGAATCCCGGTGACGAAGTAGTTATTCCGGCGCCCTATTGGGTGTCTTATCCCGACATGGTAAAAATCGCCGAGGGAACCCCTGTCATTATCGAGACGACACAGGACACACGCTTCAAAATTACAGCAGAACAGCTCGAAGCGGCACTTACCGACAAAACTCGCCTCGTGGTAATTAACAGCCCATCCAACCCAACCGGCATCGCTTACACCAAAGCCGAGTTTGCCGCTCTGGGTGAAGTGCTGCGCCAGTATCCCGATGTAATGATTGCCACCGACGACATGTATGAGCACATCATCTGGAACGATGAGGGCTTCAACAATATATTGAATGTTTGTCCGGATCTCTATGAGCGAACCTTTGTATTGAATGGTGTTTCGAAAGCCTACTCCATGACCGGATGGCGCATCGGCTACGCTGCAGGTCCTGCCAAGGTGATTGGCGCCATGAAGAAAATTCAGTCGCAAAGCACTTCCAACCCAGCTTCTATTTCGCAAGCTGCCGCAACCGCAGCCTTGAACGGCTCACAGGATTGCGTCGCTGAAATGGTTACCGAGTTTAAAAAACGGCACGACTATCTGGTAGCTGCCTTGAACGAACTGCCGGGCGTAGAATGCATTGAAGGCGATGGTACGTTTTACGTCTTCCCCAACTTTCAAGGAGCGATCGACGCCAACCCCAAAACCAGTAGTGACGTTGAGTTTGCCGAGCACCTGCTGAGCGAAGCCGGCGTCGCACTGGTACCCGGATCCGCATTCGGCGCACCAGGCTGCATGCGCCTCAGCTTCGCCACCAGCATGGCTAACCTCGAATCCGCCATCGCACGCTTACAAAAAGCGCTGCAAGGCTGATTTTACTCTTGACCAGGGCCTGCAGGGTGATTAGACTTTGAGGCCCTGAGATTACCAAGCCTCAGGCGCACATGTAGTTCCCCGATAGCTCAGTTGGTAGAGCAACGGACTGTTAATCCGTGGGTCGCTGGTTCGAGCCCAGCTCGGGGAGCCAAAACTTATTGTCCCTTTTAGATCATCGCCATATCAGTGCTGCGCACTGCGTTAATCTGTGACAAACCTATAGATCGACCATCTCAGGTCGACAAAATCGCTTGCACCCTGCTCCGCACCACACCCCGCTGGGCTAGAGGCCAACCTAAAAAAGCTTTAACCGAAGCATTACAAGAAAACGCATGACCGCCATCTTGCTAATCAACTCTAAAACCCTGGCACAAAAATGTAAGAGCACCCTGCTCCGGGGACACTTCGATGATCAGCGAGAAAAACTGGTAAACAGCTTGCTCAAATCGCATCGTCAGATGCGGCACAGCTAATCGCATAGACTACCAATCCTTCGCCGCATCTGGCTACGGCCGCACCGCAGGCGATAAGGCCGTAAAAGGCATAGACCGAGAACCTGGCCAATACGCTTGCATCAGCAGCCAAAAGCACCCAGAATCTTGCTGCCTCGACGACGATATAGACCTATTTCGAAACCGCGCACAAAACACCGTGGAGGTAATGGGTTCCAGCCATGAAACCAACTCGGAAAGTGCCGAGCTGTTTAAAGAAGCTGCAGATAAGCTGAACATCATCACCAGCAGTATTTGGCAAATTAACGACCTCAATACCTAGGTCGCAACCCCTGCTGAAGAACAAACCTCGTTATCGTTAGATATTACGCGGACCATTATTGAAATGTCGATTCCGGTTGAGACAACCAACGCCTCCGCCTTGCAGACAAGAGAAACTGCGGACCAACTCAATCGCATGGCGGGCGAAGCAGATCGCCTGGCCAAAGTATTTATCCAGTAAACAGCTCGTGGCCACGCCGACTACTTATGCTTAGAGCGCGGCCAACTCATCACCGTCGAGCTCAAGCACCTTCAATCCTGCATGACGCTTATGCTTCACCAGAAATCGATATAGCACGCGATAAACATCTGCATCAAAACTTCTCTTTTCCAAGCCTTCAATCAGCCGCTGCTTGATATCCGCCTCACTTACACCCTCCGCATCTCTGGAGAAACCTATCGCGGAGAGACAAGCCCACTGATCCATCAGGTACGCCGCCCCCGATGCACCACCTCGATCCGCCGGCAACTCGATCACTACAACGGCATTATGGAAAGGCCAATCTTTTAAACGCTCCCGATGCAGCGCTATTTGTACGCGCAAGTTATATAACTCAGCATTTTCTTCACCAATGCACGCCCCCTTGCACTGCTTGGTCTGGTAGGCAAAGCACGGACCTTGCCCGTGATCCTGCCCCATCAAGCGCGCACACAGATCATTTTTACGAAACCAGGACTGCAAGGCTTTAGTTGACGCCCCTTTACTGCGATACATACCGAAATAACGACTAAATCCGGACCGTTCATCTCCCGCACCTTCAACTGTTACCTCATCATTAATCACAGTAAGCTGGGGGACCAAATACCCGTCTTTGTTCAAACGCAGGACGAACGAAAAGTAATTTTCAGCAGGCCGCAATCGACGATTATGTATCGGCTGCAGCTTTTTAATATCGGCAATTTCACGCAGCATTGCCCCCATCTCACCCGCACATTCAAACCAGGCAACACGCCGCACACTGCGCGACAGAATCATTTCTTTTTCGTTTTGATGATCCGCAGCGAAATGGGACATCACGCGCTGATACAGATTAACGCTTTTACCCACATAGAGCAGCACCTCGTTTTCACCGTAAAAATGGTACACGCCAGGCAATTCAGGAATAGCGCTGACATCCGATTCGCCTAACGCAGCGGGCAATGCCGTACGCTTTAACAGCTGCCTGGTAGCCACCTCAAACCGCGCCTGACCTACATCTTCCCGGGCAAAACGATAGAATGCAAACATCGCCTCCACATCCCCCATCGCACGGTGTCGGGCATTGCATGGCAGACCATGCCGGGCAATGAGCTTGTCCATGCCATGTCCCGTGTGTTGTGGATATAGCAGCTTGGCTAACTTTACCGTACACAAAACGCGTCGCGAGTATGGACGCCCTAGCCGCTTGAACTCCCGCTTAAAAAATGCGTAGTCGAATCGTGCGTTATGCGCAACGAAGACACAGCCCTGCGTGATCTCATCAATTATATCGGCCAACTCTTCGAACAGGGGCGCATCGGCAACCATCTCATCGGTTATGCCGGTGAGGCGCTGTATAAAAAGGGGGATACTACACTGAGGGTTTACCAGGCTCTGCCAACCAAGTATGACCTCATCCGCATCCACCACCTTAATGGCGACTTCGGTGATCCGGTCAATGCCCGCTCGCCCACCCGTGGTCTCCACATCAATAAAGGCCAATTTATCCAACTTAACTCACTCCAGAACGCATAATGCCGTGCGTTTGTTTGATTATTAGGCGAATCGTTGCCACATTTATACATGGCAGGCAGCAAAACGAGGGTTTTGACCATACGAGGTAGCTTATGATTATTGGCGTCCCAAAGGAAATCAAGAACCACGAATATCGCGTCGGTATGACACCAGCAAGTGTCCACGAGCTTACGACTCAGGGTCATACCGTTCTGGTTGAACATCATGCAGGCCGCGGCAGCGGCTTTGAAGACGAAGATTATACCCAGGCCGGAGGTGAAATCGTCTCAGAGGCTAACGAGATATTCTCGCGTAGCGAGCTCATCGTAAAAGTTAAAGAGCCACAGCAATCAGAACGCGCACAATTGAGCGAGCATCAAACCCTATTTACTTATCTGCATTTAGCCCCCGACAAACCGCAGACCCATGAGCTATTGGCAAGTGGCGCCACCTGTATTGCCTACGAGACGGTAACAGATTCACAGAGCCGTTTACCGTTACTGGCCCCTATGTCAGAGGTGGCTGGACGTATGAGCATTCAGGCTGGAGCGCGCTGCCTGGAGAAATCACAACAGGGCCGCGGGGTTTTACTCGGCGGCGTCCCTGGTGTCGCACCAGCCAATGTCGTAATACTCGGAGGCGGAGTCGTTGGCTCCAATGCGCTTCAAATGGCGGTGGGTCTGGGCGCCAACGTCGTTGTACTCGACAAGAACGTAGATACTTTGCGTCGCCTCGATGCCCTGTACGGCAACCGCGTACAAACCGTTTTTTCGACGCAACAAGCATTGGCAAGCTGGGTTCGTCAGGCCGATCTGGTCATCGGTGCGGTGCTGATTCCTGGTGCTGCAGCTCCCAAACTGGTCGACAGACAACTTCTCAGCGAGATGCAACGAGGTGCCGCCATCGTCGATGTAGCCATTGATCAGGGTGGCTGTTTTGAAACATCCAAGCCTACCACTCACGACCAACCTACCTACATTGTTGATGAGGTGGTGCATTACTGCGTTGCAAACATGCCTGGCGCCTTTGCCCGCACGGCAACGCAAGCTCTCAACAATGCCACACTACCCTTCATCCAACAGTTGGCGAACAAAGGGACACTCAAAGCGTTGGAGGAAAACACTCACCTTCTGCAAGGCCTCAATATTACAAAGGGCCAGCTATGTTGTCCCGAAGTTGGCGAGGCGCAAGGCCACACAAGCATCAGCCCAAAACAAGGGCTACAGCTACTTAAATAACCCCCCGTAAAAACGTAAGTTCTCACAGGCCGAACAGCTGAAGCTGTTCGGCCTTTCATTTTGCTTGTTATTTTCGGCGAACACTTGTACGCTACCTGCAATTATTAAAGACCACATATTTTTAAACAAGCATCATGCATCGAGCTTAAGAAATGGGATTATTTGCAAAACCACTCACTAATACAGAATCTTACAAAGCTTACCTTGAGCCTATAGTGCAGATTTTTAGACCACACCACCGCAGCGATCTACACCCTGCCAAGGTTACATCTGTACTCCATATCAGCCCTAACTACATCCAGGTGGGGCTTGAAACTAAGCGCCAAGGATTTCATTTTCGTGCTGGCCAACACACTCAGTTAACGCTCCTGAAGCAGGGGCGCTATCTTTCTCGCTGCTTCAGCCCTGCAACAAGTCCAGTACAATCAGAACAGGAAGGTAAGTTAACGTTTGGCATGCGCGTACATGACGATGGCGAATTCACCCCTTACCTCGCAAAGCACGTAAAGGTCGGAGATACCTTATGGCTTGGCCCTGCAATGGGAGCATTTATACTCCAGCCCAATGACCAACATCGCGTGTTTATTGCTGGCGGGAGCGGTATCACGCCGATCCTGTCGATGTTACACACTTTGCCTCCAGACGAACTAAGCCGGGCACACTTAGTCTTTTGCCTTCGTAACAATCAATCCATACCCTTTGCCAATGAACTCCGACAGTTACAGTCACTCGGACTTGAGTTAACGCTGCACTGCAGTAGTGTATCGGGCCGCTTCAACGAGCAAGCACTGACACAACTCAAGCTTTCCCATCAACACGCCTTGTATGTGTGCGGCCCCCAGGGTTTGATTGCTTTATTTCAGCAATATTGGCAAAAGCACGCATTACCACAGCATCAATTACACTTTGAAAGCTTTGGTTTAACCCCAGAGACACCTGCTCCGCTGAACACTGGAGCTCAGCTTCCCGACCGCGCGCTCGTAAACTTTTCTCGCTCCAATAAACAGGCGATTTGGCAACAACACGAAGCGATGCCTTTACTGGATTTTGCGGAAAAACAAAACCTCAAACCCCTCTTTGGCTGCCGCGCTGGCGTGTGCCACCAATGCACCTGCACAAAAAGCAGTGGACGCGTGATGAACCGGCTAAGCGGAAAGATTTCTGGCAATGGGCCCGAGCCTATCCAACTGTGCCAGTCTTTACCGCTTAACGATGTGACACTAGACATCTAATCACCTCACATGGACACAGGAGAATCATGATATGAATCACATTTCAGCCGATAAAATCGAAGCCTTTGGCAAAGAACTGGAACTGCTTAAAGAAGAAACCCTCGCCAAGGTTGGCGAAGAAGATGCTTGCTATATTCGTCGCCTAATCGCCTTTCAACGCACACTGGATATCAGCGGCCGGATTGTAATGGTACTAGGTTTTGTGCACCCAGCTCTGTGGATACTGGGCATCCTGATGCTTGCCGTTGCCAAGATTCTCGATAATATGGAAATTGGCCACAACGTCATGCACGGCCAATATGACTGGATGAA
>JBFHVM010000106.1:0-10025 GCA_041589495.1 Oleiphilaceae bacterium
CATCGAGGAAGTTACGGATGTAGTTGGTCACCTTGGAGCGGAACATCAGCTTGTTCAGCATCTCTGGGCGGCGCAGATCCATAAAGCGGTAGCGCAGACGCGTGTCTTCGCCGACATCAACATAATCGTCCAGCGGGAATGGAGGCGTTTCTGCAGCATTTAGCACGTCTAATTCTTTACCCAGAACCTCAATCTTACCGGTACGCATATTTTCGTTAACGGTACCTTCAGGGCGTGCACGCACAATGCCTTTGATCCGCAGTACATATTCACTACGGACACGGTCGGCCTTGGCAAAGCTTTCTTCGGTATCAGGGTCAAATACCACCTGGGCAATGCCCTCGCGGTCACGCATATCGAGGAAAATAACTCCACCATGGTCACGACGGCGATGTACCCAACCGCAGAGGGTGACTTCCTGACCAATGTGTTCTTCGGTGACTAAACCGCAATAAAGGCTGCGCATGCTCATAATCTGTCTCTGGTTAAAACTGTTTATTATCACTGGGTACCGAGCCTCCATGGCCCGGCACCTGTATTCACTAATCAGGCCGCAGGGGCACTGCTCTCAGACTTTTTACCACTGTCTGCAGGTTTGCTGCTGTCGGCTTTTTTGTCGCCGCCAGCGAGATTTTTCTTGTTGCCGGTTTTGAAATCGGTTTCGTACCAACCGCCGCCTTTCAGGCGAAAACCGGCTGCCGAGATTTTTTTGACAAAGCTTTCTTCATCACACGATGGGCATTGCGTTAACGGCGCATCACTCAGCTTCTGCAGCACGTCTTTTTCAAAACCACAGGATTTACACGCATATTCATAAATTGGCATGGGTTTTACCTCGTCCAAGCTAACCTAGTGTGTCTGGAATATCCGAAACCACCAAAAAAGGTGGCGTAGTATATACAACTTTGCCGCCAAAAAGCAGCCCAACACAGCGCACTTTGCCATGAATTGACGACTGTTTATCTGGGTGCAATCCTGGAACGCTTCAAGACCCATCCCTGACGACATGCTGATGCCCCCATCGCTACTAACTATATTTTCTCTATACCTAATATGTTATTTCTATATTTTAGCTATTTAGTTGGGATTGCTAGGATGCCCATTGACGTAGAATATGACATCACCCATAAAAGGATTGACTATCATGGCTGAAAAACTGCTAACCCCGCTCCGACTAAAGCACTTTGTAGCACTTATTACCACGCTACTAACAAGCGTTTTGTTATACGCCGACACGACTCGCCCCTTGGACGGCACACAGATTTCATTTTCTGTAATTATCACGGGGCAGTCTTCTGGCTCGCTTGAAGCGATGGTGGTGGATGGTGGCGCCTGGACAACACCCCGCCAATTAGTGCATACCGCAGTCTTGATTAAGCACCCTCGCGGCACCCTGCTATGGGACTCCGGGCTAGGCACACAAATCGAAGAGCAGATGGAGGCATTTTCCTGGTGGCAAGCCCAATTGTTCAAGGTAGAAAACGTCAATCCGGCTGTTTTTCAATTGCGCGCTGCTGGCATCTCACCTGAACATATCTCCGCCATTATTCCGAGCCACATGCACTGGGACCATGTTAGTGCTCTGGAAGATTTCGCTGGCATTCCGGTTTGGGTGCAGGCAGCGGAACATGAAGAAGCCACTCAAGGCAACCCGCCAGCATTTATTACCAGCCAGTTCGATTCCAAACAGATAAACTGGGCGTTCTTCACGCTTGAAGACGTTCATTATAAAGGCTTTGACAGAAGCCGTGATATTTATGGCGACGAATCTGTCGTTCTCGTTGATCTGTCAGGTCATACCAGGGGGCAACTCGGCTTGTTTTTAAATACGCCTGAGGGCCAAAGTTATTTCTTCATTGGAGACACAGCATGGACAAAGCTCGGGGTCGAGAACAATCGCGGACGCCCGGTTTTTGTGGACTGGCTGGTCGGCGTGGATAGTCACTACGAAAACAACGCAGCGCAATTGAATAAAATACACCAGCTCAAACAACGCCAACCCGATTTGATTATCGTGCCCGCACACGACGAACTGGTTAATCGCAGCCTTCCGGTATTCCCGGAGTTTTTGTAATGGATTTGCGCGCCCTGCGTTACTTTGTTGCTGCGGTCGAGTGTGGCAGTGTCAGTGCCGCAGCGCAACGCTGCTTCGTCGCCCAACCAAGCATTACCCTGGCAATCAACAAGCTTGAAGACGATCTGGAAACGCGGCTTTTGCACCGTCATCCCAGAGGAGTAAAGCCCACTGAAAGCGGTGAGGAGCTATATGCGATGGCAAAGCAACTCCTGCAACAGGCAGAAACCATCGAAGCGCACTTTAAGACAAGCAAGCCCTCACCACTGGTGCGCGTTTCACTTGAGAGCTCGATTGGCATTGAATACGTAGAGGCAGTGTTTAATCAACTTCAGCATTACTCACCGCAGGCACGCATTGAACTGGTCGCAAAAACTGATATTTCGGATTTACACATCTGCCACCAAACCGAAACAAACGTACCAGCTGACTTTCACACATTGGCGAGAGAAGAGTATATGCTGCTGATTCCGCCACACCACTGGTTAGCGCATCAGAACAGTTTTCGTATGGAAGATCTGGACGGCGAGCCACTGATTGAACGACGACACTGCGAAAACCGTCCGCTGTTCGACCAGGTAGTCTCTTACTTCGGCATATCGCTAAACACCGTTGCGATAGTCGATAACGAAGAATGGGCTCGCGGGCTTGTTGCAGCAGGCATAGGCCTTAGTATTGCACCAATCAATCCAGCCTTTGCAACAGATCGCTTCAAGTACTTACCGTTCAAACTGCAGAGTACACAAACGCCCAAACGCCTGGTGGGCATTAAGTTTAAACCCGGCCTGTCTAATGAATTAGAGGAACTGTTTACTATCGCTTTTGAAGAGCATTCATCACAATACGCACTACAGCAAACTGATTGAAATTCATCTTCAATGCCATCGTACCCCCGTCAATAACGCCAACCTCCCTAGATTTGCTGAATAACATTGAGACCCAAGAACTCAATCCACAATCCAGAGCATCACTCAACATGCGCTTCGTTGCGCATTCAGAGGGAACCGCTGCCTAACAAGTATTATATTCTAATATCACCAACACCATCGTTTTTGTTCATGATTTGTCAGCCCCCTCCTACACCAGGGAAAACGCAGCCCATCATTTTGCAGCGCGGGGCATTAAAACCCTACACTTCAATTTGTACGGGCGCGGCTTGTGCCACCGTCCTACACTGCAGTACGACACCGATTAGTACGTAGAGCAACTGGAAGAACTACTGATGGCACTGCACATCGAAGGACCGATTCACAATGCCGTGGATCCGCTCAACAATTCAAGCAAGCATTGCGGTCACGGTTGGGAAATATCAACCACTTCAAACTTGATAAACTCTCGACGCAGCTTTAGCTCAAGCAGTATTTCCAGTCGCTGAGAGAAGAGACAAACCGGTAGAGGTTAAAGAGTGATTGACGCCATGAAAGCCTCCGATAAGGCTGAGCCACGCCATCAGTTAAAATCAACACTTGCAGAATAACCTCAACATCTTTAAAAAGCAGCCTGACTCTTCGCCAAAAGCTAAAGCCATGAACAAGCACAACAATTGCCCCAACTGCCACACACCTTTGGACGGCAACCCTGCATTATTTACCTTGCGCGCTATCAACTGCCAAACCTGCAATGCCGCATTGCGCACCAATTTTGTTGCACGTATGCTGTTCCTCGCATCGTTTTGTGGTCTGGCGGCGTACTACCTGCTTGTAAAGCAGGGACAAATAAGCAACTCAGACGACACGGTGAGTATTAGCCTAGCGACAATCTTTACGCCTTTGGTTATTTCTATCTTTATGCCTCGGTACCAAATCGGGGATCAAAGAACCCTCTATTCACTCACCATCAATATCTGCTTTTATCTGAGTACATTTTTTCTCGCATATTTATGGATATTTTACTAAGGATTGCTCTGCATCAGACTTTTAAATGTGCAATAAACAGACAACAAAAGTACACAACACATCTTAACTAAAGATCTATACTTCAATAAGTTATAACGTTTTACATGATAAGCGAGCTCTTTTTGCGAAGTAATGTGAAGGTAAAACAACTAATTGTTTTAACCATGATGCTGCTGGGCGTGCCCGCAGAGGTTTGGGCCTGGAAGATGGAAGCTGGACGCATCAACCTATCTTCAACCTCAGGTCGCAGCGCTTTAGAGTCTCATACGTTTCAGCAAGTATATGACACGCCCCCCATTGTTGTTGCACTTCCCACTACAGCGGGACCCAACGCAAGCGCCCTACGTATCCGCAATGTCACGACGACAGGGTTTCAAATGTCACCCGTGGAGCCCAACTCTGAAGACGGCCCTCACACCAATATGGCAGTAGCTTATATTGCCATCGAACCAGGCACACATACGCTGCCAAATGGTGAGGTTATTGAAGCCGGCTTGCTTTCCACCGCCGAACTGCAATACAACGGCGTCCCATCAGGACGTAAAGGATGGGAAAGGCTCAACTTCAGCCAATCTTTCTCCAACCCTATTCTAATCGCCGATATCCAATCCACAAACAATGAAACCAATGCTATTCCCAGAGCCCCTTCACAACCCTGGTTGACAGTCGCCGTCAATGATCTTCGCAATAGCCGAGTCGATCTGGCACTGGAACGCAGCGAAGAATATGACCGTCGGTCGGGAAGCAATTACCGTTTTGACGCGCTGGGAAATCCGGAGGATATCGGCTATATCGTCATGAACGGTGCCATAACAGGCAATTTTCGAGCAAATGGCAACCAACTTATTAATTTTGAAACAATCTTTCGCTCATCGCTTGTAGATGGCTGGTCTCAGAGTTGTGATTCAATCAATTTCTCCGGCAGTTACAGTAGCACACCCATCGCCGTTGCCACCAAATCTTCACATAATGAAGTCGATGGTGGGTGGCTCCGAGAGTGTTCAGTCAATAACAGCAGAATCCAATTAACCATTGACGAGGACACCGCTCAAGACCGTGAACGTAGCACAGTTAATCGCGAGGACGTCAGCCTCCTCGTATTTTCGAACAGTTTTTTTTATGACTCTAACGCGTCTGTCACGCTCACAAGCAATCACCTGATGTTGGAAGCCGACCGGGTTACTCTGGCGCCAGACCGCTTTACAGCAGTAAGCTTCAAGCAAATATATGACACACCACCGGCTGTGTTTCTTCTCGAGAACGATAACAACCCTGAACCATCTTCTGTTCGCATACGTAACGTCACCCAAAGAGGCTTCGAGGTTGTTCCCGTAGAACCCGACAGTCGCGTAGCAAACGCAACAGATCAATCTACGACTATTCACTATCTTGCGGTGACTCAAGGGGAGTTTAGTTTTCCCGATGGCAAGCGCATCGAAATAGGGCCACTTTTCCCGCCGGAAGAAATCGCAAATTATCAATCCAAAAGGCTGTCGGGAGACTCCTGGTTCACCTTTAATTTCGCCAATTCGTTCAACACCACACCTGCCGTCATCAGTCACCTCCAGTCCATGAATAACGAAACTGGCCATGTGCCGGGATCCGTATCGAGCCCATGGTTAACCATGGCAATTCGCAATATCGATACAAATGGTGGACAACTGGCGCTTGATCGCGCCGAAACAAACACAGGAAGTATCACCAGTGCGGAACGGTTTGCGTATTTGGCGATAGAGCCAGGGACCATCGGCACGTTTAAGGATATTGATGGCACGAACGTGGACGCCGAAGCACAACGGACAGCAGATAGCATAAGAGGCACCACCAGCTGTTATGACTATAATTTTTTACAAAGCTATACAGGCAACCCCCTCGTAATAGGTAGTCAAATGTCCTGGGACGGTGGAGACGGCGGCTGGCTGCGTCGCTGCAGCGTCTCATCCAGTCGCGTGTCATTAAAAATAGAAGAAGACTGGGCTCTCGACACCGACCGCTCTCACACCACTGAGCGGGCCGGTTTTATGGCATTCAATGACGCATTTCGCGCCGATTTTTCGTTGGTAGGCAACTATCAGCTCGAAGGTCCTGTATGGAGCGGTGCTGCTGGCGAGGTTACAGATAGTTCCGATACCGGAGCCAACGGTCGACGGTACGGTAACGCAAATCCACAACCCGGACAGGTTTGTTATGGCGCCCAGTTTGATGGTAACGGCGACTATATCGAAATACCCGATAACAGCGCACATGACATCGACGAAGAACTTACCGTGATGGCCTGGGTAAATATCGACACTATCCCAGGCTCGGGTCTGAAAACCATCGTTTCGAAGAACGAAAACTTTGAATTCCATGTCGATGATCAGGGCCGTATTTTTTGGTGGTGGAACAACAGTATGGGCGCGTCGCGCTCATTCGCCAGTACAACAAGCATTACAGCGGGCAACTGGCATCACGTAGCCATTGTTTACTCACGAAAAAACGCTTCGCAGCAAATATTCATAGATGGAATAGAAAGAGGCACACAAAGCTACGCAAACGAATCGCTCAGAACAAACACTCTTCCGGTATATATTGGCACCGACTATAACTACCGTTCACGGGATTTCGCCGGCAGTATCGATGAAGTAAAAATCTTCGAACGTGCGTTGCCCGCCGCGGCCATTCAGCTTTACGCATCGGACTCGCGCACCTGCGCATCCTGTGTACTGGATAGCTTTGAGATTACTCAGGACACTTATGCCCTCGCCTGCCCAGACACTCCTGCGCAAGTCAATATAAGCGCTAAATGCACAGACGGCTCGACCAAAACCGACTATGTGGGTACTGTTGATTTGAGCTCTCTCAGCGGTTCGAGTTTTTTTGCAGATGCCAGCGGAACGACGCCCATTACAAGCCTAAGCTACCAAACAAGCGATCTAGGTGAACAGTCTGCCTACCTTTATTTCAATGATGAAAATCCCAATGTGCAAGTGACGGCAAACGATACCAGTGCTGGCGTTACCGCCACAGCCGTCACAGGTACAGATTTCCGAACGTTTGGATTTAGGACAACGCAACAGCCCGATCACTTTGCGTGTGGCGACAGTACGACCATGACCTTACAGGCCTATGGCCAAAACGATGACGCAGCAGGAGGAGCATGTGAGGTAATCGAAGGGTTTAGCGGAAACAAAAACCTGGATGTCTGGTTTTTGGCCACCACGAATAATGACAATATAGCCGAGACTGTCAGCACCCCACTATCCATAGCAGGGGCGCCAATCAATGAACAAAGCGTAGGCGCAGACAATAATCTCGTCTTAAATTTCGTTGCAGGTGAGGCGTCTTTCCCTATCGCTTATCAAAATACAGCACGCATCATTGAGATTAACTTCCGCCACGACAACCCGCCTTATGACGACACGGAATTTCCTCCTTTAACAGCAAGCACGAGTGACTTTGTGGTTAAACCGGATCGTTTCACTGTCAGTGCTCAAAACGGAGGCATCACTCTCAACGGTAGCAATGCCAATGCCACGACGACACATCCCGCGGGAGCACCGTTCGACCTTACCATCAATGCAATATGTGAAGATGGGGGCACTGGCAGTTTAGCAAGCGACTACATGCCCAATTCAAATTCCAATACGCTGGTCGCTTTTTTGGAGCGCATGAGCCCTACAGGCACGGATACCGTTAATGGCGACATGTCGATTAGCTCGACGCAAACGCTTACCAGCTCTACTTCAGCAACGCCAGTCTGGACCTCAACGAATATCGCACCCTCCGCATTTACTGGCGGCACTTACAGTTTTAATAACGCCCAATATTCAGAAGTCGGCGTAACGCGTTTATACGTAAGGGATCAAAACTATTTTGGCCAAGAGACAAACGTCAGCGCCCAAACTATAGGAAGATTCGTACCGGACTATTTTGAAGTCTCCACGACCGATGGAACGCTTGCCCCTTATTGCATTCCCGGTTCGGCGCCATCCTTTGCTTACACCGGCCAAACCATTGGCTATAACTCCGTGCCCACGATTAGTTTAACCGCTACAAACCGTGCAGGCGCTACCACGCGCAACTATACCTCCGGCAACTATCTAAAAATCAGTCCCAGCGATATTGCATCAGCACTAAACTTTCCGACCACGGATCGACTTCAAACCGGTGCATCGGGAATATTGACCAACCTTACCTATAATACGCTTCCACCTGCCACATTTGCTTCTGCGAGCAATGGCATAATCACCTATCATTTTGATGGTAGCGATGACTTTACCTACAGCAAAGATGCCAATGCATTGCTTGCTCCCTACACCAGCAATCTGCGCATTCAGCTGTCTGCTTTTAATGATTCTGATGGCGTCAGCGCGAGTGCGCCACCCTACGACATAGACCCCAGCGGCGTAGAAATTCGTTATGGCCGAATGAATATGCGCAATGCGTTCGGGCCGGAAACATCACCGTTGGAAATACCGTTGATTGCGGAATATTTTAATGGCTCTAGTTTCGAAACCAACCAGAGTGATTCATGCACCAATTACAACGCCAGCAATGCAGTGATCACTAGCTCTTTGAGCGGCGGTAGCACAACGGCAAGCGGTGCAGGCACACTCAATAATGGGACGAGCCCGCTCGGCAGCAGTATTAGCCTGTCAGCGCCTGGGCCTGGCAATGTGGGAACGGTAAGCATTGAGTACACCGCCGACAGCTGGCTGCGATTTGATTGGGACAATGATGGAACTACAGCAGACACGGCTCCAAGAGCAACAGCTACCTTTGGACAATATCGAGGTAATGATCGCATCATATTTTGGCGCGAAGTAGAAGATTAGGCCTCCATTGCTTTCAAGACGAAGCCTAACTTACTCTCAGTGCGTTACATCTGCCTCGGCGCAAACATAATGATTGCCATACCCAACAAAGCGACACCACTGCCTACCACATCCCACAAAGTGGGTTGCACCCGGTCGACCACCCACAACCACATCACGGCAGCACAAATATAAACACCGCCATAGGCGGCATAAACCCTCCCGGCTGCAGTTGGATGTAAAGAAAGTAGCCACGCAAATAAAGCTAGACTTACCGCAGCAGGAATTAGCAAAAAGATACTCTTGCCTTCACGCAACCACAGGTAAGGCAAGTAACAACCAATAATTTCGGCCAATGCAGTCAACGCAAACAGCCCAACTACTTTTAACTCATTCAAACAATGGACCTTAATTCTCGAGTTTTATAACTACCTTAGCTCTGATATTCATCATTATCGGCATGAAACTGGGAGATCCGCTAATACTTAAGTCCGCATGTGCAATGTCGCCATTGGACATGGGTAGACGATAAGTTTTCTGTGCACCAAAGGCACGGATATAGAACGCAATTGCATCCCTAGCTAGCTCCCTTAATACTGAAGTAAGGCGTGACGGTGTGAATACATACAGCCCAACCACTTTAGCAAGGCTAAGCCATATTTGCCCATGTTTAGGGACGCACAAATCGAATACAATGCGCCCCATTTACATGGCTTCTGGTACGGACTGTCCGCCTAGATCTAAGCGCTCCTATCAAAAAGGTATAACACTCTGATTCTTACTCGTTTACCACTCAGCGCCCGTTATATGTTACTGAGCGGTTTGGGTTTCGCGCTAATGGCCGCCTGTGTAAAGCTCGCCAGCCAACAAGGCATTCCCTTGATGGAGATTATCGCGGCGCGTGCACTCATCTCGCTTCTCATCAGCTATGCCGATGTACGCAGGCGCAATGTATCGCCCTTTGGAAATCATAAAGCCCTACTCATAGCACGCGCAATCGTAGGCACGCTCGCGCTAATGTGCGTGTACTACTCTGTGAGCGCAATGCCCCTGGCTGAAGCCACCGTTTTACAATACCTACACCCCATGTTTACCGCCATTATTGCTTGGTGGTTTTTAAAGGAACGCATTCACAAGAGCACATTGCTATGTATTCTTTTGAGCCTGATAGGCCTGCTTTGTATAGCCCGCCCGGCGTTTATTTTTAGCAGTGTCACCAGCGACATCCCCGGACTGGCGCTGCTTGCCGCCATTGCAGGC
>JBFHVM010000107.1:0-10003 GCA_041589495.1 Oleiphilaceae bacterium
ACTCAAGTCTGCACTGACTCCCCACTGGTTAGAGCCCAGCGCTGTATGCTCCTGCTCTACATATTTTTTTAAGGCGGGAATATTCTCAATGCGATCCAGATAACGTCTGGCGTGCTGAGCAAGCTGCTTGCGATACTTGATAAGCAGGGGCGCATCTTTACGGGTTTGCGGCTGCATGGCCACGGCGGGTGTTTCTGATCCGCCACTATCGGGTACTGTAGATGCCGGATTAAAAGGAGCACTGCGGAACAAATCCATAAAATAAAGCGCCTGCCCGGCCTGTTCACCCAGCACCGCCTGGTAGGCCTGCAGGTTAAAGGTGTTGTCGATGTCATCCAGGTCAAACGACAGCCCAAATGCGATTAGTTTGCCTATCGTAATACTGTCTAATGGCGTCCACGGCGCCACAGTTTGCAGGCCCAGCGCCTGGTATTCGGGCGGTAAAGCGGCACCCTGAGCCAGAAAGGCATTTACTCCATCAGCATAGGCATTCAGGGCTTCGAGGGCGCCCCGAGCCATTTGATCGCCGCCTTGCGCGGCGGCACTGATGGCAGCCAAACTGCGCTCTGCGGCGCGACGCAGACCGATGGTACGGAGTTCTACATCACTGGATAATGACCCCTCGCCTAGCACCTCAGCCAAAGTACCACTGGGTTGCCGACGGTTGAGATCCATTTGAAAAAGTCGATCCTCTGCGTGGGTCCACCCCTGCAGAAAGAACATATCGTGTTGGTTGAGTGCTTTGATATGGGCGATGCCATCGACATCACGGGAGAGATTTGCCGGATGCTGCAAGCCATTGATTTGTTTAACACTTGCAAACGACGCGAATGCAGAAGTGCTGGTCAGGGCCGCTGTTAGCAGGGCCAGAGGCAAACGTGCACGCAAGAGATCGCGAAACATAGCCAGGTTCCTCCATTTATTGTTATTTAACTTCTCCTTGAACCTTCGCCGCGTTCACTGATCACATTTCAGCCAACACGACCTAAAAAGCATCTTACACCGCTCAGCCCGAAAAAATGAATTCCGATTCATTTCTCTGACTGGAAACCCTATGCATTTTAAGTGATAGCGTAGCATTTTGTGATGCACTTCACACTTTATTGTGCCATGGCGACAATCTTGCCTAACGGCCTCAGCATGCAAACCTGATCCAGGCCCGGCCCCAAGCCTTCCTCTATGATAGATTCCACCTCAAAACCATGCTGATGGTAAAAGTCCTGGGTGAGTGGTGAGGTATGGATTCGAATAGCTTGCCCGGGATATTGCAGCACGAACGTCTCTTCGATAAGCCGCAAACGCGCCTCGAGCAAACGACGCCCCAAACCGCAACCTTGGGCATGGCGGGCCACCATACCCCAGCGCAGATACACACTCCCCTCGTTCAGACTGAACCCGCCACAGCCAGACAAACGGCCAGTGCCTGTATCGGCTTCGGTTTCGGCAACAAAGTAGCGCGCTCCAGCGCGAATTTCACGGTCTAGAAATGCCAAGTAATAGGCTCGCTCACCCTCGGCAAAGTATTCTGGCAGGTTGCTATCAAAAATGGCCAGACAGGCCTCTCGATCGGTCGTCAGATAGGGGCGAATGGTCATTGATTCAAGCACAGGGATTAACCTCTATGGACATGCCATCACGCGGAGGCAAGGTAACGCAGGTAAAGTAATGGCCATCGTGTGGTGCCCGGCCAAAAACACATTCAGAATCTCATTGCGCATTTGTTGGCGACTCATCTTACTGCCGTCTTCATGGGTCGCATTCCGAATCGAATAGCGGATAATCGAAATGCTTGCCTATGTTAAACCGGGCGATGTCGCCATCGTTGCGCTGCAGCCCGCTCAAAAAACGGGGCGGGTCGCCAAAGTAGTCAAAAAGACTAGCAAACACCCAGTTGCCCGTAGGGCCGGATACGCTTGCTGCATTCATTGCATGTGCTCCAAGTCGTGTTGTACCACGTACTGTTATTATTCGGGCTGATCGATAAAGGTCGCGCTTTAAGATCTGTTATAGTCTAACCCTGATCCGCCGCTGTAGTATCCGCCTTAACTGGAACAAATTGTTCCGCGTCTTCCGGCAGCAAACCGATAAGGAAATGCCATGCCCAAAAAAGCATTACGAGCATGTTTCACCCCAACCCACTTAGTGCTCATGTTCGTTGGACTGTTTTTGCCCCTTACTGGTCACAGCAAAAACGCCGTCGATTATCAAGCTGTGCAAGCGATTTTTGACCACAAATGTATTGCTTGCCATGCCTGCTACGACGCGCCTTGTCAGCTCAATCTGCAAGGTAGAGAAGGATTACAAAGAGGAGCAAGTAAAGTACCCGTTTATAACGGAGCCCGGCTCAAAAATGCACAGCCAACCCGCCTCTATCACGACGGGCACTCCATCACCGATTGGCGCAAATTAGGATTTTTCCCGGTAATTTCAGACCCGCAGGATTTCAAGCTCGCACAAGCCAGCAACCTGATGCAATTATTGGTACAGCAGGGTAAGGCCCAGCCCCTGCCCAGCAACCAGCCATTACCCAAGCATTTGGAAATTGGCATTGACCGTAAAAACCAATGTCCCACTCCGGCAGAAATAGCGCGTTATCTCAAAGAACGTCCGCTGCAAGGCATGCCCTATGGCGTAAGCGGATTGAGTGATGAAGAACTCAAAACTATGCAAAGCTGGTTTGATGCAGGCTCACCCGTGCCGGCCTCCAATCGCGGACAAAAGCTTTACGAGGCTTACGCAGAAGACATTGAACGCTGGGAAAGTTTTTTCAACCGCCCACAGAAAAAACATAAATTACTGAGCCGCTATCTGTATGAGCATCTCTTTCTCGGCCACCTATACCTGACCGAAAAAGGTGCCCAAAAAGGCGAATTCTTCAAGCTCGTCCGTTCACGCACCTCAGGCGACGAAGCGATAGATTTCATAACCACGCGACGCCCCAATGACGATCCGCAGGGCGCCGTATTCTACCGCCTGGTGCCGGTCACCGAGACCATTGTGCACAAGAGCCATATTACCTATGCACTGACCCCGCGCACAATGAGACGCTGGCAGGAAGTGTTTTATGCTGAAGACTGGAACGTTGAGACTCTGCCGGGTTATGACTATACCGCCCGCTCTAATCCCTTCCTTACCTTTGCGCCGATACCCGCCAAAGCACGCTACCAGTTTATGCTCGACAATGCGGAGTACTTTACGCGTAACTTTATTCGCGGCCCGGTCTGCCATGGTCCGGTGGCCACAGCGGTGATTCGCGATCATTTCTGGACGCTATTTGAAGACCCTGCAAACGAACAATACGTGAATCATGCCGAATACAGAAAAACCGTATCACCACTGCTTGGGCTACCCGGTCAAAAAACAGATGTGATGGCGCTTGGCACTGAGTGGCTAAAATACCAGGGTATGCGAAACGATTATTTAGCCCTGCGACAACAACGTTATCGCAAGTCTTTTGCCAATGGCGCCAAGCTTGAGCACGTTTGGGATGGAGATGGACACAACCCCAACGCCTACCTCAGCATATTTCGCCATCACGACAGCGCTGCGGTGATGCATGGACTCCATGGCCGTACCCCAAGAACCATATGGGTGATGGATTATCCCCTGCTTGAACGTGGCTACTACGAACTGGTCGTGGGTTTCGATGTATTTGGTAGCGTCTCGCATCAGGCACAAACACGGCTCTATTTCGATCTTATTCGCAACGGTGCCGAGCAGAACTTCCTGCGCTTTGTGCCCATGCCACAGCGCGAAGAACTGTACGACAACTGGTACCGGGAAGGTGGCAAATTCAAGATCTTGCTGAGCTATCTGGAGCTAGATACAGAATCTCCCACTGCCACAGCCTTGCAGGGACAGGATATGCAATCAGCCTTCGGCGAGCTCTTGTTCTCTCGCGACCCTAAATTGACGCAAGCCCGCGACACGCTTAACCGCTGTGCTGATAACGACTGCAATAAAGGACTGGACGTCGAAAGAGTCGCCGTGGAATCTGCTCTGCGCCCTCTCACGCAAGCGCGCGGCAAAGACATGCCTGGAATACTGTGGCTACCCAATCTGAGTTTCTTACGTGTGGATTTACCCGATGGCTCCTACTCGGTCTATTCTCTGGTACGCAACCGGGCGCACAGTAATGTTGCCTTTATACTGGGAGAAGATCTTCGCTACCTCCCTGAAGAAGACAGCCTGAGCATCGTGCCTTTCATCGCGGGCAGTTACCCCAACTTTATGTTCAGAGTCGACTGGCGGGAGATCAACAACTTTGCCAAAGCTGTGAGCCAACTCAAAAATGAAGACACGCGCCGCGCTTTGGTGGATCGCTGGGGCGTGCGACGCACGCACCCGGACTTCTGGCAGGTATTCCATGGTTTTTCGGAACACCTCGCCAATCACGATCCCAAAGAGGCCGGCGTGTTTGATATGAACCGTTATATGGGTTGGTAAGCTTATCCTAGGACGATTGAGCGCGGCGCCGGCCGGCCAATTCAATCGCTCTTGCATGCTCAGGTTTAATGGGCATGGGCTTAAAAGGGTTCACATTGGCACCACCGGTATTGCCGGTGGGCGCCCAGCCAAACATGGTTTTGATCAACGCGCCGATCAAGCGAGTCAGCTGCCCGCTTACTTCGCGCCAGTTATGCTGCCGCCAGCCCAACACAACATGTACCGGTGTGCCAGTAGCTTGGACGTTGCTCCGGCACATTTTAAAACGGGAAGTTGCGTGTTCAACTCATGAACGCTGCGAGAATAAGAGCTTGCTGCGACGCTGAACAGGATATTGCGTCGCTTATTATTTAAAAAAGACCATGTCATGGGAGCGCAGCGATATTGTGTCGCCATACGCTCACACCATAGATCCATTGCGCATAAAAAACACACTATATGGAACAAAGCGGCCTTAAACTCGCCGTAGCTGAGCGCCAAACTGCATTAGAATAATCCATGAGGCAAACAAAAGCGTAAGCCTAATTACAATTAGACAGTTACACCTAGCGAGGAAATACCATGTATTCTTTGACTCTGGATAGTTTTGTCAAACCAGAAAACGCCGACAAGTCTCAACCCGCCGGTATGGTCCACCTGGAAATAAAAGCTGCCGATTTTCGACGACTCGAAGAAGCCGAGGCCGAACTGCAACGCGAACATCAGCGCGAAATGATGCTGGATGTCGATCCTGCTGAATTAAGCCTGGAACTCCCCAAAGAGGTACGTGAGCTTGAGGATTGTCAGATACGCGTCTACATTCACGACGATGACGAACGAGGGCACTTTCACCTGGTAGGCCATCGCAAAGGCGACCACAGTCTGTTTTACACCAATGCAGTGATGGTCGACTACATCGTCAATTAAGCTCCCCGGAATCAAGGGCATCTGCGCCCTTGATTCCCATAACGATACAATTACATGGCAACAGTACGGAATGTCGGATGGTTCAAGATATTTAGCCAAGTCTTCGTTATCATGCCTTCCTGTCAGGACATAAAATTACCTGTTACACATTACAATAATCAGAACGAGAACTCGCTGCTATGAAGGCGGGCGCAGTTCCACTTTATTCGGCCAATACCGAAACGTTGTTAAAGACTGGAATCCACAATGTCATCCGACCGACCAACTAACGTAAAACATAGCCCGCCAAGCCAAGACGACACTTCTGCCACAGAGTTCAGCACACCCGCCGCTGAAGAAGAGTGGGCGCTCGCATTGCTCAATGAGTGCGAAAAGATGGATCGCGAGACGCTGCTTCAAAATGAATCGAATTCATCCGAAAACCCTACAACGCTGGGTTTTGACCCCGCGCGCGATAAAATAGATATCCTCAGTGACGAAGCCATATTTGTTGCCGAAGAAATTGGCCAGGTCAAATCAGGCCCTTCGGCCATAGAAAAGCAACTTTGCGCCTACGAAAACGGTGAAATCTCGGCGGCGCTCACACCCGCGGCCGAAACGCAAAAACAGGATTGGCGAGTACGTATTCTCAAATGGTTTGAATAGCGTCAAATCAAGCATTCTAAACAAGCCAGGCTATGGCTTAACAATCACCGTTTTACCCGCGCGCAACGGCAGCATCTGACCAGCGGGATCAGTCATACTAAATGGTACCGAAACCACTTCGCCGGCCACATTCTGACGAATAACAAAATGCAAATGTGGTCCTGAAGAAAATCCTGAAGACCCTGAACGCGCCAACACATCTCCTGTTTCCACACGCTGCCCGGCTTCCACTTGTGCGCTCCCCATGAGGGTATGCGCATACGAAGCGAAAGTACCATCTTTGTGCAGTACCAATACAAAATTGGCCTTGTCGAGAAAGTAACTGCCCTGCCCGCTCATGTGGTAATCATCTTTGACCCAAATGACTGTCCCTTCACGGGCAGCAACAATCTCCGTACCCACTGGTATCGCGATATCCAGTGCATATAGATTGGGCTGAGCAGCATGTGAAAAAGACCCTCTGAAAGCCTGTGTGATTTTATAGCGGCCTGGCTGCACAACCGGAAAAGCATAGACACTATCATCGGCTCTGGCGCCAGGATCACCCAGGGTCCAGCGATACCTGAAGGCGCTATCATTTGGGTCAACTCCCAGGGCGACGCTCTGATTGGCGCCGATCACCAGCTCAGTATTACGAGAAGCATCACCAAACAGCACCTGCATACTCACGGGAGCATGAAGCGGGTTTTCTGCCATGAGTTGGCGTTGTCCGTCTTGCTGGAAAGCAAATACACGTGGTTGAGGTTGTTCTTTCTGCTTGGGGCCTGTTTTAATGGCAAGCTCTTCGAAACTTTCGGATTTGGGCTTTTTATCGCTGAATACCCACTTTCCATTTGCATCGCGATACTTATAAACACCGGACGCCTGCGTGAGATGAGCACACGCCATCATCAGTATCGCAAGGACAATCAGTCTCAGCATTTAGTCACCGCATCAACACTGCAACCTATTTTCATAGCGCTTTGATTTCGTCAAAGTGATTCTGAACATGCATCACGTGGGCAATCTCGTACTCACGTTTACTGAGACGTCCAAAAGCGAAGTGAGGTTCTAGCTCTGCCGCGTAACCGGCAAAGGTTTCCAATGATGTCATCAGCCTGTTACGCGCAACATCGGTACTCACGTTATCGGGTAAAGCGGGCGCGCCCGGAATCGCCTCGTCAAGCGCATGCTGCATGGCGCCCCTTGCTACAAAGACAGAAAACGCGCCGGGCCCAACGCTGCCCTTAAACCATTCAGCTTTTTGTTGCGGGTAACCATGCATCGAGTAATCAACGCTTTGCGCGCAATGCAGAAAAATCTGGGCAAGACTCCACGAGCCGGTGCTTTGCAGCGCATTTACGTCCAAAGCACGCAACTGTGTTAGCAAGTGTGCAAGCGACAACTCGGAACGATCAGCGGCACCGCGTAGCCACCATGCGCCCGTACCTAGCAAGCCCAAACCGGCCACCACTCCGGATGTAATAAACTGTCGCCGTTGCATGCTATGCTTCCTCACAGACAAATAACTTGGGGTCAGAGTACCATTTTCGGAGCAATGTTACTCTGACCCCCAATTCAGCCTTCTAAACCACGCCAAAATAAATCAGCATGAGTATGGCATAGCGACCGCCTTTGGAGATAAAGGTAAGCACCAGGAACACTGGCCAGGATACTCGCATGACGCCGGCAATAAATGTAATGGCATCACCGCCGATCGGAGCCCACGAAAATAACAGGCTCCATAAGCCATAACGCTGAAACCAGCCTTGTGCACGATGGAGCTTGTCGGGCTTGAAAGGAAACCACTTACGGTCTTCAAAATGGGTGAGATAACGGCCCAGTACAAAGTTGACCACCGCCCCTAAAGTATTACCCAGCGTGGCAATCGCCCACAACCAGTATGGATCGTGGCCCTGATTAACCAGGGCCAGTAGTGTCACCTCCGAGTAAAAAGGTAGTAGTGTGGCGGCTCCAAAAGCGCTAAAAAACAGTATCCATTCGCTCATCGCGCCATCTTACTGGTTGCCGTCACCTTTCGCGATACCTCGTGCAACTGATTCTCGGTGGCGCGTACCGCTTTGGCAAATGACTTGAACAGACGGCGTTGTGCAGATTTGTAAGGTAAATATTCGGGGTGCCACTGCACACCCACAACAAAACGGCGCTCGGTATGCTCGATCGCCTGCACAAACCCATCCGCGTCTTCGGCCGCTACCTGCAAACCCTTTCCCACATCATCCACGGCCTGATTATGCAGGCTGTTAATACGCACTTCGGATCGATCCAGATACTTGGCAAGACTGGTTTCCGGCAACACCATCGCCGACTTCACCGGAAAGGCCGTGTATTTATTAGGGGTATGCCGGCGGTGGGGCCGAATATCACTGTGCAGGTTACCTCCCAACACGACATTCACCAGTTGCGCTCCCCGGCAAATACCCAAAATAGGAATATCACTATCGAGTGCGCAGCGCACCATATGCATTTCAAAGGCATCGCGTTCGGGATCGTAGTTGCGCCCCGCCGCAGCGCTGAGCCCGTAGTGCTGCGGCTCAATATCATCACCGCCGCCAATAATTACGCCGCGGATATGCGGTGGGATAGTCGATCGCACCGCCGTTCTGTAATGCGCCTTTAGACCCGCCATCCAGCACTGCAATCGCGTCCCCCACCAACCGTAGAGCATGCGTTTATGCGGCCCCGTTACCAGCACTTCGTAGCGTGCAGCCTGATCACTCATATCATCCTCACGAGACTTTTTTGAGTGACGGGCGCAGCGCATTCAGGCGTTCGAGCCAGCGATTCTCCAAAACATGGGTCAAGCGCCCCAATTCCTCGGCATAGGCCGAACATAACTCCAACAACGCCTCGTCGTGAGCGAGCCGTTCTATCTGTAGCCATGCGCCCCAGCTTTGCCACAAGTCCCAATCCTGGCGATCAATCTCGCAATTAGGCAGGCGATAGTGAAAGGTTGGCCGAGCCTTGATTCGAGGGTCGTCGACCACGTTACGGACGCGTTCCTCATCGAGATGCGCAAACAGCGGTAGCATATCCAGGCTGCGATTGCGGGTAGGATTGTATTCGAGATAATCATCAATCAGCTGATCCAGATCGGGGCGATAATCGGCATCGAGCAGCAACAGCATATAGTCTTTATCAAAATGCTTGATATAGGGCGTTACCCGGCGGGAGATATCGACCTGTTCGCGTTCCACGATCCATGCGTAAAGACAAAAGTAAGCGCGCAGATAGTTAGTGATCGTGCTTGCATCAAGCGCGGGCAGTTCTGGGTTTAAATGCAGGCCAAAGGCATATTGCAGCGCATGACGCGTGCCCAGCGCACCCCGACTGCGCAAACGAGGTATCACCCGATTGAAATCAACGAGACGATCCATGGGCATGGGCGGTGAAACAATTTCCCACGGCACAAACGCCTCGGCGGCTCGTGTGAGCACCTCGCGTTGTATGGTGTCGAGTAGATCATCAGGCTCGTCACCTTTGCGTGCTTGTTGCTTTTGCCCTATTTCCTTGAGATACGACGCATCCAGCTCTATCACAAAGTCGCCCAGCTCACTATCGATGAGGCTGTATTCAAAAAGCGTGCGTTCCTTTGCCTCACCGGCAATGCTGCCCTGAAGAACCTCAAGAATATCCTCCGGTCGCAAACCCGCCAATTCAATCTCGACGCCGATGCGACGCGTTTTTCCCTCTGCAGAGTTTGGATGCTCCGGCATCCATACACTCTCGTCCCGTGGTGACATAGTGTCTCCTTATTCGTCAGGTTGTTACCGACTCCATAGTAAATAGACTTGGGCCGCCGACGCCATATTGCAAGTGTGATCGCTATCAAGCTGCTGATTAAACAGTAAAATAGCCTGATTTATGATTTTTGTTCCAATAACGGAACAAACAAAGCAGCATCTCGGTCTTTTAAAGAACAGATCCATTGGTTATAAAATAAACGTAACATCCCTCATTACCTCTACTTAGCAGACGACACCATGACTCGCATGCATTCTTTCAT
>JBFHVM010000108.1:0-9902 GCA_041589495.1 Oleiphilaceae bacterium
CAGGCGGGACTGTGGCAACACCACATCGAGTAACGGCGGCGCCCCCACAATTGCCGCATGCTCCAATACATTCTGCAACTCACGGATGTTGCCCGGCCAATCATAAGACTGAAACTGTTGCATGGCCGTGGGAGACAGGGATTGATACTGCTTACCCAGACGCTGGTTCAACTGCGCGAGGGTATGCGCCACCAGCAAGGGGATGTCCTCTTTACGCTGGCGCAAGGCCGGAGCCTGAATGGGAAACACGCTCAAGCGATAAAACAGATCCTGTCGGAAACCACCCTGCTCCACCAACTGTGGCACATCGCGATTGGTCGCCGCAATCACCCGCACATCTACTTTTCGAGTCTGGCTGCTGCCCAGGCGCTCAAATTCGCCTTCCTGTAATACGCGCAGCAGCTTTACCTGAATATCCAGTGGCAGCTCGCCCACCTCATCCAGAAACAGGGTACCGCCATCAGCCAGTTCAAAGCGACCAATACGCTGTTGTATCGCTCCACTGAAAGCGCCTCTTTGATGACCGAACAGCTCACTCTCCACCAAGCCCGGAGCAATCGCACCACAGTTTACTTTTACTAAGGGCCTCATACGCCTACGGCTCCCACTATGAATAGCCCGTGCAATCAGCTCTTTACCCGTGCCACTCTCCCCCTGAATCAGCACCGAAGCATCGGTGGGAGCCACATGAGCAATCTGCGACAGCAAATGCTGAATGGCCGGGCCCTGCCCCACAATATTGGCAAAGTTATGTTGTGAATCGATCTCATCCATCAGATATCGGTTTTCGGCCTGTAGCTGCTCTTTGAGCTGCTCAACCTGCTGCAAGGCCGCTTTGAGCTCGCGCTCCGACTGTCGACGTTCCGAGATATCTTTAAACACAATTACCGCACCCAAAATCTGCTCATCCCTCTTGATCGCGGTTGCAATATATTCCACCGGGAACTGCGTGCCGTCTTTACGCCAGAAGACCTCGTTGTCGACTTCGCGTTGCTTGCCATCGAGCACCGTTTGATACACGTGGCAATCGGCACGCGGATAAGGGCTGCCATCTTCATGAGAGTGATGATGAAATTCATGCACCACCTTGCCCAGCAGGTCCTGCTCCGACCAGCCGGTCATACGCTCGGCCGCCGGATTCACAAAGGTGGTGAGACCCTGGGCATCGAGGCCATATACGCCTTCGCCAATGGAAGTCAGAATTAATTCATAGCGTTTGCGGAGCGTCTCGGAGTCAGACGCATCAAGAGGCTGGTTTAGCTCATTCAAAACGGAAAGTTCCTGAAAAGAGATGCCTAGAATAATAGCCCGAATGGCCCTCTAACTGTAATAAGCGGTTCAAACCGTCTATTGCCTCGCTTCAACCTTTTTAGGAAACCAGGGAAAGAACATGGAGGTGGCCTTCTGATACGCCCGGTACTCAGGTCGCTTTCGCACAGAGTAATACTCAGCAGGCTTGGCACCGGTTAAATAGACCAAGGTGATATACAACATAATGGAGGCGAACAAGGCACCAATGCCCAACATTAGCCATACGAGCAACGACTCCTGCCCCTGCTGGGCCATCCAAGACGGTACGCAGGCTACCACCAGCGCGCTCCACACCAGCCATTCCGCAAAATAATTGGGATGACGGCTATACCGCCACAAACCCACATTGCACACGCCTTTAGGATGTTTAGCGATAAACAGAAGCTTTTGCGTATCGGCGATGGACTCACACACATAAGCAAGCACCCACAAGCCCATGCCTGCCACCTCCCATACCGATAGCTGCTCATCCGGATTGACCGCCATTAAAAAGCCCGGCAAGGCCAGCACACTGGCATTGGCCAAACCCTGCGCCATAATTTCGGCCAGAATGTGTCCGCGCATGTATTGCGTGCCCGACCGCTCAAACACCATACGACGGTATTGATAGCGCGGAAACTCCGTCTTGAAAATCACACCGCTTTTCAGCCCCATTACCAAGGCGCCCAGCCCCATGCGCAAGCCAATAAACAGGTAAATACCGCCCACCAACAAGCGGCGCAGCAGGTCGCCATCGGCGAACACAATGATCTGCGCACCTATTAACGCGACACCAAACGGCCAGGCAATGTCCACGTAGGACATGCGTCCGGTTTTAAGGTAGGGAATACAGGCTACCAAGATGAAAAGCGCGACCTGCAGTTGGACATTCAGCCACAACAACTCCACGAGACTCGCCGTATTCGCGTTAAGCGCGATGCCTATAATCACTAAAAATAACGTACAAAGAACAATACCGAAATTCATCATTAGCCTCTTATTATTGTGGCTGGCATGAACGCTATATTAACCTAACTTGCGCGTTTTCAGTCGTATTGTATTCCAAGCGCCCATACCGCTATACACGGCAGGTGGAAAGTCATCTCCTAAAGCTAACTCACACTAGGCCTATAGAAAAAACTGTTCCTCATCTCAATCACGTAATCTTACCGAGACCTGCTATTCGGATAGTTTGCAGAGTATTTCATGTACAAAAATATTCATCCCATTCAGCCCCTCTTTTCAGCGCAGCATTCGGGTTAACCTTGCTTACTCAAATCGCTGATGATTGCACCTTAACTGCATGACTCGTGCAGTGCTTTACTGATTTATCCGGTTTAACTATGACGAAGACGAAGAAAATCCTATCCCTCATTTTGCTACTATTGCTCACCTTCGCTGTTGGCGCTTATTTATATGTAAACAGTATCGCTCAGGGTAATCAGGCCAAATGGGACCCTGAACATTATCAATCGGTAGACGCCAACGGCATGATCTTTGCCGTTAACGTGCGAGGCAACCCATCACACACACCGGTTATCTTATTGCATGGTTTTCCCGAGTCTGCGGTGATGTGGGATGCCCTGATGGACACCCTGGCCGACAACAAGTTTTACGCGATTGCCCCCAATCAGCGTGGTTACAGCTCCAATGCCCGCCCATCGGATGTTGAATCGTATGCACTGAATTATCTGGTAACAGACGTATTGCAAATTGCCGACCAACTGGGTTTAAAGCAGTTTCACCTCATAGCCCACGACTGGGGTGCTGGCGTAGGCTGGCAACTCGCCGCAGATCACGCCGAACGGGTATTGAGTTACGCCGCCCTTTCGGTACCGCATCTTGATGCGTTTGCTCGAGCCTATCGGGAAGACAGCGCTCAATTTGAAGCCAGCAAGTACATACGTTTTTTCCAGAAAACACTCATCCCCGAATTTGTACTGGCCAATAACGACTATGAGGAATTGCGCGCAGTGTGGGAACAACACAAAGCTGCCGAGGTAGAACACTACCTGCGTATCTTCGGGCAAGAAAACGCATTGAGTGCCGCCCTCAACTGGTATCGCGCCAACTTTGTCATGTCCGATGCCGACTATGCCATGGGCCCCGTGAACGTGCCCACCACCTTTATTTGGGGCAAACATGATACCGCCTTAAAGCGAGCGGGC
This sequence comes from Oleiphilaceae bacterium, assembly GCA_041589495.1. Taxonomy (GTDB): domain Bacteria; phylum Pseudomonadota; class Gammaproteobacteria; order Pseudomonadales; family Oleiphilaceae; genus PZPK01. The sequence continues at coordinate 3,459 of JBFHVM010000108.1, forward strand.
GTTGCCGGCACACGCGATCTTGTCAGTGCTGATTACACATTTATCGAAATGGATGCCGGGCACTGGATCATTCAACAAAAATACAATGAGTTGGAAGGCCATCTTTTGGCGCACCTGGCTAAGTACCGCTAGTGGCAAAATTGACTGCGATTTTCCTAATAATGCCCCAAAACTCTCAGCCTACTCAATCTCCCTGCCTGCTTACCACCCAAATAACGTCAGCTCTTTTGCGTATTGAACCCGCGCCAATACGAAAACCTGTACCAACCGGTATCGCGCTTGCCCCCTCTTCCTCCTCATCTACACTGATAAATAACGCAAAAAGAAAGTATTAAACCGCTTGCTAAACATAATTCTAACAAGGTACCTCTATGACAGGGCGCGCAAAATCTCTTCTCAGTGGCGCTTCTCAGGAAGAGTTGGCGACATGTATCCGGTTATTGGCACTCAGTGTCGCTCACCATCGTCAAACCGCGACATTCACTCCTTTACGCGATTCCGCTGAACTTCTTAAACCCCAAAACACCAGCAAAGAAAAAGCGGCTCTCTTTATGCAGAGTCGCGATCTGGTAAGCGAAGCACTGGAACTGGTGCGTGTATTGGCTGCGGAAGCACCAACTAAGGCGGATTCGGAAGCAGAAGAGAAAACCCAAGACAAGCGCAAACAGTTACGTATTAGTGTATCGGCCCCCATCAAACTCATCTGGCCAGGTAGCAATGAACCGATCAGTGCCCGGATTCAGAATATCTCCTGGGGAGGGGCGTCAATCGTCACCGACAAGATACCGCCCCCCTCAGGCGATACCCTGCACGTACTCTTGCCAAGTTTGAACACGCCTTTTATCAAACTGGAGGCAAAAGTACTCAGAACCTGGCCATTAAGCTCACAACAGGCGACCGGCATCGCCCTGCGCTTTTCGAGCATTGCCACAAAGGATCAGGACGCCTTTGAAAACTTGCTGAAAAAACTGGCACACTCCGGCGACAACGAAGGGCTCAGGCAGCACGCCCGACTCACTCAACATCTGGATATTCAATTCGAAGGCCCCGACGATCTGCACGCTACCCTGGATGACATTTCTGCCGGTGGCATGGGCGTCACCGTGCCCGACCCCATTCAGATTGGCCAGTCACTGGAAACGGTCATTAGCACCATGGACGGCGGCTTTCACCTGAAATTACGGGCCCGTGTTGTCCGGCTGGAACCCGTCAAAATGGGTAATGTGGTGCTCTACCATGCAGGACTCAAGTTTGAACATCCGCCTAAAGAGCTGTCTGAACTCACGCGTGAATTGATTGGCCAAATGGCGGGCAAGAAGTAATGCTGACGAGGCCATGATGTGGCCGCCTGCAGTCACCAATATCTGGCGTTTAATGAAATGAGTGAAGCTGTATCGTTGCCCTGCGCTCTAGACCATCTCCACATTAATAAAGGAACAAGCTTTGGCACGGAAGCATTCAGACTTAAAACCCTGGCAAATGATTTTAATTTTGTCGTTCTTTTTAGTCTTAATGGCTGCGGTCTTTGCATTGCAGATCAAAAAAGGAGAGAACACTGGAGCCAGCTTTCTTCACTATGCTGACCAGCACCTGAACATACTCCTGGGCGACAGGATAATGCGCTATCGCGAAGACGGTCGTTTCAGCGAACTAGATCTGAAAGCGCTTGGTTTGTCGAACATCGTAGGCGGCTTTGATTTTTTCCCAAATGGAGATTTGCTGATTCGCAGTAATGCTGCCTCTCTCGGCTTTGTGGACTCTGTTTTGGTTTTTCTTCGCGTTTCGGGCCGTGTCACGGCCGAACATCCCGAAGCGATTCTGCTGCGCTGCTCACTGCAAACAGTGTCTATTTCTTCGTGTAAACCCTACTCTACTGAAGTTAGCTTTGAACGAACTTTCAGGCCGGCATTGCATGACGGCCAGCTTCTTATCGCCGATACAAGTAGACACCGCTTGCTGCATTTGGATGACCAAGGCAAAGTCCACAACAAGCCCGAAAAGGGCTTTCGGTTTCCCAACCAGATTGCTGTCATTAATGACATAGTTTATGTCGCCAATACCAATCGGCACAGCGTGTCTTATCGCACACTCACCCAAGATGACTGGCTAGGAGGACAAGAAGGTTGGCAGCACTTTTCTTTGCGTCAGGGCATAGCTAAACAGCGAAATCATATTTATCCAACCGAGTTCGTTAAGCTGGAGAAAGGTCTCGCCGTGTTGTCGCAGGGTGACGGCCTAAAGCTGGGAAATATCTACCACCTTAATAACGAAGGGTTGATTGAAGACGCATTCGACGCTCCCAATGGTGCAGATATGATTTCAATTGCCCCTTTCAAAAACGAGATTCTGGCCTCCGACTTTACCAACTTCAGAATCTATCGTTTTGACCGGCAAGGACGCTATCTGGGCGATTTTGATGCGCCTGAATATCGTGCAGCAACGCGGGCGCTAGAACAGAACAGGCAGCGCTTCGACAGCTATCTCATGGTGGTTTATGTGTTGGGCGGCATGGTTTTTCTGTTCTTTTTGGCCATTGGCATTTGGTTGGAGGTAGCACGAAACCGCCATGAAAAATCTACTCTGGAACAAGAGCAGAAAAAATTCAAAAACTCTCAGGGAGTCACCCCACAAGAGCCCCCCAAATTCGACGATCCCGCAACCCGTTGGCTTCCGTATACCAAGCATCCATTGCGCGACAATAAATGGCTTGGCTGGTTAATTAACGGCACCTTGTTAGTGTTGTGGCTGGCAATGCTGATCATGATCTGGGACATGGAGCCCACGCTGCGCTGGGCCCTGATCCTTTCTATGAGTGTGATGGCGGCATTCACAGCATGGATCATTCATCACGAACGCCACAAAAACAGGGCGCGCCTCGGAGTGCTGGGTAACTGGCTTCTGCTTGAGAATGAAAAAGGGGCCCGTGCGGTTTGCCAGGCACAACAAATACGGTACACCCGCACTTATCTGATCGCGGGGGAAGTTTATATTCCTTTGATGCAAGGAAAATTCCCCTTGTTTGATGCCGATGCCTACCGAACACTGATCGAACCCCGCTTGGGTCAGGCGACGAATCTAAGTCAAATCGAACTGTTTAAGTTTCTCTGGAGCAAAAAAGACGGCCAGTTTTTAATCCTGCTTGTTGTGATACCGCTGTTCTTATTGGTTATGTTATTGCGATTGTTTTTCAGCACCTAGGCAACAAGGACCAATTAAAGTGTGACAACGCTAATGCGCTCTTCAACTAATCTCCGCTAAATGAGCCCCTGAAAAAACTGTGTATTTCAAGGGAGATGACTATTCTAGCTTGGCTTTATGCGCCAGATATCAAGTTTCAGACGCTCGGTCCAACCGACCTCAATAAGCATCTATCTTCTCCCGTATTGGATTGGACAACGGCGTGCGTGGAGTAAAAGTGAAACTTCCTTCATTTTTTTAAAAACGATCAGTTCTTACAATTATCCCCCCCAATATTTCGCCTAACCTAGATCCGATGGATGCACTAATGCCGCAGCATCCTTCAGCACATTTAAGACAATAATAAAATATGCTACCTCGTCCCCAAATCAACGTTACGGTTCGCGCGTAGTTCATGTTCAGGACGCACGCCTCTCAAGCGTGCCATTCATCATGGATAGCCTACAACAACTATTATATGAGCGAAGCTATGAAAATTCCTAAGCTACTAACTATTTGCCTATTTGCCATGATGGCAACTTCTGCCCAAGCAGTTAACGATACACTTGACTATGGACTTTACTGGTTTGATGCCAATAACAAATCGGTCAAAGGGGTAGAACAGGATGGAAGCGTCAATGCTGTACCTCGAAAATTCTATGATCCCTCCAAGCCTACCATTATCCACTTTCACGGCTGGCAACCATTCTCCTCAGAACAGAATTACCAGCGGGAAGACTTTCGTTTTGTGCATGGCAACGAAGATCTGATCACCTCAGAATCCTGGAAGCAACAGGGTTGGAACGTCGCGTACTTCTATTGGAATCAGTTCGCAGACGAAACCGAAGTTAAAGACGCGGAAGCCAAGATGTGGAGTGCCAATGGCCCTCGTGGAATGCGCTATCGTTTGAGCGACGGGAGCTACAGCACCCAGCATTCGCCAAACAAATCCATCGGCCAGATAGCTTTTGAGCAGGTCACAGCCGCACTGGCCGGTAACACATCAAACTACGTGCGTATATCAGGCCACTCCCTCGGCAGTCAGCTAGCCACCATAGTCTCAGGCAAAATCAGCGATGCGATTACCGCCGGCACAATTGGTGCCAACGTGATGGTGGATCGCTTAGAGCTATTAGATCCATTTTTCTCCAAGTATGGGAAAAGCTACTTAGGTGATGTAAATGGGGACGGCTATGACGATTGGACTGGTGAACATGTACGCTGGACGGTCCAGTCATTGATTGACCGCCACAACATTCCCGTTACAGGTTACTACACCAGCAACATTAATGACCTTTGGGTTGGTGATACAAACGCAGAACTTCGCGCCGTGATCACCGAGATGTGGCATCGATACTGGTACCTTGCCGATGAAATCAACAAGCACAACTATGTCGTCCCTACCTACTTCCGCTCCATGGCCTCTGCGCCGCCAGAAGAAGTGACGATCACCTGGTGGGGAGCACGTCGAGCAACCGGCAATGATGCCGCCAGCGCATCCACTAGCGATAGTCGCGTAAAAGCCATGATGGGTAATACCTATTATTGGGACCAAGTCGAAGGACGCTATACCGCCGACCCGACAGATGATCAGTTCGAGATCAAAAACTACTGATCAGTATTGATACCCCCCAGAATCGGAAAGCTGCGCTCACCAAACTGATAACGCAGCTTTCTGATTTTCTCAAACAGCCCCTTCTCCAGGCGTACTTTTTTTCGCAAACATGGAGGCCGAGCCGTTAACTACTCCACACAACAGTATTTTTCGGGTGACCTTTGTGCCTAATGCTGCCTGTAAGACCTCACCAACAACACCCAATCACACTCCCACAAAGGCGACATCCCACATAAGTGCTCTTAAATAAATCAAAGCACGCCGCGCTGACGAAACCATAATAGTGGCTACCTATTAAAAAAACAGAGTGTCCGTAATGAAAATATCATCATTCGAAATAAACGATTCGCTGACATTGAGAGATGATGTCTGGAATTTGTGCAATGCGGTCGTTAGGGTTGCGTATTTCTGGGTATCAAAAACTATCTAGCTTGTAAAATCTGGGCGAATCCGCAACTACGCCATAATAGACATGTTGGTCGGTCCTTTAGGCCGACAACCGAGGCCCGAATATAGGCCACAACTCCTTACCAATGGGACAGGCCTTGTTGGCATAAATGCCAACCTACACGATATACGCCCATGAACCGTTTGGCGTCATGGAATGCGCGATGCATTGAATGCGCTACGAAACACTAAACTCAGCTTTGCAACTTTATGCCAAAGGACAAATCACGTTTCAACGAGAGCATAGCGCGCCAAACTGGCCAAATTATACTTTCACAACCACCGCGCAAGGCTTAGAAAAGAATGGTGCCCCCTCCCTGACTTGAACAGGGGACCTACCGATTATGAGTCGGGTGCTCTAACCAACTGAGCTAAGGGGGCACTGTTGTCGGCTTGCGTTTAATGTCCCTGCCAACTGGGACTGGCCAGCCTTTCAGGCTGGGCGGGCGCTCTAGTCCGGCCACAAATCTTAGATTTGTGTCGTTCGATTGGCGCAAAGCGATGCTTTGCAAAATTCGCCAATCTCACCCAACTGAGCTAAGGGGGCATTAACTTGTTATTTTGCTCTGTGCCGTCGTCGCATGCTCGATCTTTTCAGTCACATACTTGATGTATGCTCCTTCAAATCTCTGCGCTGCTCCTAGCCACAAACCAAAATCCCTGCGTTAACAGGTAGCCGGATAGTTCATTCCGACACAACAGCGGCGCATTATAATGCGCCGCTTTCTAAGTTGCTAGATTCCGATTGGATTATTCGTCCAGGAAGCTACGTAGGTGATCGGAGCGGCTAGGGTGGCGCAATTTGCGCAGAGCCTTGGCTTCGATCTGTCGAATACGCTCACGGGTAACATCGAACTGCTTACCTACCTCTTCGAGGGTGTGGTCGGTGTTCATTTCGATACCAAAGCGCATACGCAGTACTTTGGCTTCACGGGCGGTGAGGCCGGAGAGCACAGTCTTAGTGGCTTCTTTGAGACCTTCACCGGTGGCGGTGAGGGTGACAACGTCTGGCAGCACCTGCGCGCCGCCGGTTTCATCACCGGCAATCCGGCTGATGCCGGCGTGGCCGCGCTGCCACGCAATGCCTTCAACGGCCTGACCGGTGTCACGGCAGTGGGTGTGACCGGCATGACTGGCAATGCCATCTGCATGAGCCAGGTGCCGGGCGCGGCGGCTCAGGGTATGGACTCACAGCTGGATGATGG
>JBFHVM010000109.1:0-9841 GCA_041589495.1 Oleiphilaceae bacterium
CTTCCTGCTTTTTGGCTTCCTGCTTCTTGGCTTCTTCTTTATTTTCTTGCTTAAGTGCGACCGTGATTTTTTGCGCAGCCACGTCTGTTTCCCTATCCGGCCCCCACAATATCAGAACAACAACAGCAAGGTGCAGAAGAACACTGAGTGGAATTATGATGGCATATCGAGCGCGATAGGATTCTGTTAGCATTACTACTTAAAGCTTTTTCCGGCATAAGTTTTTGTGGTTATAGCGGCCGCATATCGTTTGGCTATACAACAGCTCGATCATAGCGCGTTTAGCCGTGCGCATAAACCTGAGTAAGGAGGCACCGGGCCATGAGCAATGTCGTGCCCTTTAAACGCAAGTCCCTCAAGGAAAAACATAAGGGCAAAACACTGTGCAAGCATGGCCACCACAAATGGGAAGTGGTAAAGGCCAGCCAGTTTGATGTTAAGCAGGGTAAGCTGGTGACGATCCTGCGCTGCAAACGCTGTAATGAAGAAAAACGTCAGCTCACATGAGCTTAAAGAATCCTTCACTAGACCTCTCTTTCAAGAATCGCTAGCATCTCTGCATTGCATTCGAAAACAACCAAAATAAGGCCGCAATTTATTATGCGCTTCGCTCGTCTTGCTCTAAGCAGTGTCATTCTTTTTGTTCTTACGGTCACGCTGCATGCTGCGCCACAGCACGGTGTCGCCATGCATGGTCAGTTAAAATACGACGCTGACTTTAATCATTTTGATTATGTAAACCCCAATGCCGCGATCGGCGGCAAACTGCGCATGGGGGTGGTAGGCGACAATTTCGACAGTCTCAACCCTTTTATTATAAAGGGTGTTGCCGCAAGCGGTGTTGGTTATCTATACCAGAGCCTTACAGTGCATGCAGAAGATGAGGCATTTAGTGAGTACGGACTCATTGCAGAACGTATTGAGATGCCGGATGATCGCTCCTCGGTTACCTTTTACCTCAACAAGGCTGCCCGTTTTAGCGACGGTCACCCCATCGAAGCGGAAGACGTAAAATACAGCTTTGTAGCATTAACGACACATGAGCGAGCGAGGCCTTTCTATAGTGCTTATTATAGCGATGTAAAAGAAGTCAACATCATCGACAAGCACACCATTCATTTTGCCTTCAGCACCGACCAAAACAAAGAATTACCGCTGATTCTCGGCCAAATGCCTATTCTAGCCAAACATTATTGGGAAAAGGCGGATTTTGGCACAGCGTCTCTTGAACCACCGGTCAGTAATGGCCCCTATAAAGTGAAATCGGTGGAACCTGGTCGCAGCATCACTTATGAACGTGATCCAAACTACTGGGCCTGGAATCATCCCGCAGTGAAGGGCCAATACAACTTTTCCGAGATTATATTTGAGTATTATAAAGACAATACGATTGCTCTCGAGGCATTCAAAGCTGGCGAGTATGATTTCCGGGAAGAACGCACAGCTCGCAACTGGGCGACGGCCTACACAGGGCCGGCTTTCGAAAAGGGCACACTGATCAAAGAGGAAGTCGCACATAAGCGCCCTGCGGGCATGCAGGCCTTTGTGCTAAACAGCCGCCGACCGCTGTTTAATGATCCCAAGGTGCGATCGGCGCTTGGTTATGCCTTTGATTTTGAATGGACCAACCAAAACCTGTTTTTTAGCCAATACCGTCGCAATCAGTCCTACTTCGAAAACTCCGAACTGGCTAGTAGTGGCCTGCCAAGCGGTGAAGAACTGAAAATACTGAAGCCGTTCCGTGAACAACTGCCCGAGTCTGTATTTACAGAGCCCTTCAGCGCTCCCTCTACCACCGCCCCGGGCTCACTGCGCAAGAACCTGCGCATTGCCAGTAAATTGCTCAAAGACGCAGGCTGGCAAATCAAGAATAAACAGTTAGTGCACGCCAAGACAGGCCAAGTCTTTAATTTTGAATTTTTGATTTATCAGAAAGACTTTGAACGTGTTGTGCAGCCTTTTATCAAGAACCTCGAAAAACTTGGGATTTCAGCGAGTATACGCGTAGTAGACACCAGCCAATACATAAACCGTTTGCGGGATTTCGACTTTGATGTGGTGGTTTACGGCTTTGGCCAGTCCAACTCCCCCGGCAATGAGCAGCGCGAGTACTGGCACTCAGCACGCGCTGACCAACCCGGCTCTCGCAACTTGGCTGGCGTTAATCATCCGGTAGTCGATGCACTGGTTGAATCGGTCATTGCTGCACCAGACAGAGCTAGTCTGGTACAACGCACACGTGCGCTTGATCGGGTCTTATTACATCAACACTATGTTATTCCCAACTGGTACAACCCCGTTGACCGCGTCGCTTATCACCAAAACCTAGCGCGACCCGCCAACACGCCCGACTCCGGCGTCAATATCGACCACTGGTGGTTTAAGCCTGCACCATGACCGCCTACGTACTTCGCCGCCTGCTTCTCATGGTGCCAACGTTGTTTGGCATCATGCTGCTCAATTTCATTATTGTGCAGGCTGCGCCGGGTGGTCCCGTCGAACGCACCTTAGCCCAAATGCAAGGCATGGAAGGCGATCTCCAATCGCGCATGGGTGGTCAGGGTGATGCAAGCACTTCTACTTCGGCTGGAGACAGTAAATACCGCGGCGCCCAAGGCCTCGACCCCGAACTAATCGCACGTATCGAAGCGCTGTATGGCTTTGACAAGCCAGCCCATGAACGCTTTTTCGATATGCTGGGGCAGTATCTAGTGTTCGACTTTGGCGACAGCTTCTTTCGCGACAAATCCGTGATGGATCTCATCGTTGAAAAGATGCCGGTGTCGATATCATTGGGTCTTTGGTCCACGCTGATCATTTATCTTATATCTATACCGCTTGGCATTAAAAAAGCCGTCAAAGACGGCTCCCGTTTCGACGTATGGACTAGTAGCGTCATCATCGTTGGTTATGCCATACCAGGCTTTTTGTTTGGTGTGCTGCTTATCGTTCTGTTTGCAGGTGGTACCTATTGGGACTGGTTCCCTTTGCGGGGCCTGACTTCACCCGACTTTGAATCCATGTCGACGTTTGAGCAATTGCTGGATTATCTCTGGCATTTGGTGTTGCCGGTCACCGCGCTGGTAATTGGCGGCTTTGCTACACTCACCATGCTCACCAAGAATTCGTTTATGGATGAGATCAACAAACAGTATGTGTTGACTGCCCGCGCCAAGGGATTGAGCGAGAATCGCATACTGTATGGTCACGTATTCCGCAATGCCATGCTAATTGTGATTGCGGGTATGCCCGCTGCGCTCGTTGGCATTTTTTTTACCGGTGCACTATTGATTGAAGTCATCTTCTCTCTCGATGGTCTTGGCTTATTAGGCTTTGAAGCGGTGCTGAATCGCGACTATCCGGTGATGTTCGGCACGCTTTATATCTTCACTCTGGTCGGCCTCATTCTTAAACTGATCAGCGATCTGACTTATGTCGCCATTGACCCGCGCATCGACTTTTCTAGCAGGGAGAGCGCATGAGTCTGTTTAGAGTGTCTGATTGGTCACCACTCAACCAACGTCGCTGGCAAAACTTCCGGGCCAATAAGCGCGGTTTCTATTCGCTGATATTCTTCAGTCTGCTGTTTTTATTGACTCTGTTTGCGGAGCTTATTGCCAATGACAAGCCCCTGTTAGTGGCCTACAAAGGCGAGCTGTATACACCATTTCTCAACAGCTATGCCGAAACCACCTTTGGCGGCGACTTTGAAACCGAAGCTGATTATCGCGATGAGTACGTGCGAGAACTCATTGAAAACGACGGCTGGATACTTTGGCCATTGATTCGCTACAGTTATGACACAATCAATTACCAATTACCCGTACCTGCCCCCGCACCACCCTCGGCAGAAAATTGGTTGGGCACCGATGATCAGGCAAGGGATGTCGTGGCACGGCTGATCTATGGTTTTCGTATTTCTGTGCTGTTTGGCCTTACGCTAACGTTTTTCAGTACCATCATTGGGGTAATCGTCGGGGCGCTTCAGGGCTACTATGGGGGTAAGATCGATCTGTTTGGACAGCGCTTTATCGAAGTGTGGTCTGGGCTACCGGTATTGTTCCTGCTCATCATCATGACTAGCTTTATCACCCCCAACTTCTGGTGGTTGCTCGGCATTATGTTGCTTTTTAGCTGGATGGGCTTAGTAGACGTGGTGCGCGCAGAGTTTTTACGAGCCCGTAACCTGGAATATGTACGTGCCGCCCGCGCCCTGGGTCGCCGTAATTCTGGCATCATGTTTCACCACATGCTACCCAATGCCATGGTGGCCACGCTCACATTTATGCCCTTTATACTCACGGGATCGATCACCACCCTCACCTCGCTGGATTTTCTTGGCTTTGGTCTGCCACCAGGCTCGCCCTCGCTCGGCGAATTAATCGCCCAGGGCAAAACCAATCTGCACGCGCCCTGGCTCGGATTGAGTGCATTTATTATTCTGGCGTTGATGCTGTCTTTGCTGGTATTTATTGGCGAAGCGGTACGGGACGCCTTTGATCCAAGGAAGATGCCATGAATAAGCAAAGCACTTTGCTCAGCGTACAGGATCTAGGGGTGCGTTTTCATACCGGCAATTCCACGAGCGATGCCGTCAAGCATGTGAGTTTTTCCATTGAACAAGGACAGACATTAGCCATTGTTGGCGAAAGTGGTAGCGGTAAGTCGGTGACCGCTCAGTCAATTATGCGCTTGTTACCCGAGCATCTGGTGTCGTATCCATCCGGGCACATTAACTGGCAGGGAGAGAACTTACTGCATGCTGGTGAAGCACGCCTCCAACACATGCGCGGACAAGAAATCAGCATGATCTTTCAGGAGCCCATGACTAGCCTCAATCCCTTGCACACGATTGAAAAACAGATCAGCGAAACGCTGTTGCTGCATCAATCGATGCTGCCGGATCAGGCCCGCAAACATACGTTGGAGTTGCTAGATTGGGTAGGACTGCCTAACCCCGAAGAACGACTCAAGGCCTACCCCCATGAACTGTCTGGTGGGCAAAAACAACGCGTCATGATCGCAATGGCCCTAGCCAACCGCCCCAAATTGCTGATCGCCGACGAACCGACCACAGCACTCGACGTCAGTGTTCAACGGCAGGTACTGGATTTGATCAAACGGCTTCAGCAAGAGACCGGCATGGCTTTACTGTTGATTTCGCATGACCTCAACGTGGTGCGCCACTATGCCGATCATGTTGTGGTGATGAAAGGTGGCGAGATGCTTGAGTCAGCCGACTGCCAAACATTGTTTGAGACCCCATCCCACGCTTATACAAAACAATTACTAGGTGCTGAGCCACAAGGTAACCCGCATCCAGTTTCTGGCAATGCACCCACCATACTTTCAGGCGAGCAGATTTGTGTCGATTTCGCGCTTAAAAAGAACTTTTGGGGCAAGGCAATCTCGTCCCTGCAAGCTCTAAAACAGGTTAACTTTGCGCTTAAGCGCGGCGAGACCCTGGGCATTGTCGGCGAAAGTGGCAGCGGTAAGACCACACTGGGCATGGCGATCTGCAAGCTGCAAGCTCATAAGGGTAGTATTATGCTGGATGGCGAGCTTATTTCACCATTGGACCAGAACGCCTTTCGGCCTTACCGCCGACGTTTGCAATTCGTTTTTCAGGACCCCTATGGCAGCCTCAGCCCAAGAATGTCCATCGCGCAGATTATTGGCGAGGGTCTGTCTATCCACTTCCCTGAAAGTACTGACTCACACGATGCAGAGATAGTCCGGGTACTGGAGGAAGTTGGTCTCGCCCCCGAATGCCGTCATCGCTACCCACATGAATTCTCGGGTGGGCAGCGGCAGCGTATCGCCATCGCGCGGGCGCTGGTACTCAAGCCCGAGGTGATCATTCTGGACGAGCCGACTTCAGCACTCGACCGTACTGTGCAAATCCAGATTATTGATTTGCTGCGTGCACTGCAGAAAAAATACGGTCTTTCTTATCTGTTTATCAGTCACGATCTCGCCGTCGTGCGCGCCCTGAGCCACCGAATTATGGTGCTTCACCATGGCGATGTTATAGAAGAGGCTGACTGCGAAACTTTATTTAATTCACCACAGCAAGCGTATACCAAAAACTTATTGGAAGCGGCCTATTTTTATAGCGCTCAAACGCCCACAGAATGCTAGGCTACGGCCACCAAACTGATCGCAAACGAGGAGTCATGCATGGGATTTTTGGCAGGTAAAAAAGTACTGATTGTTGGCATAGCCAGTAAACTGTCCATTGCCACAGGTATCGCCAAAGCCTTTCACCGGGAGGGTGCCGAGATTGCCCTGACCTATCAGAATGACAAGCTCAAAAAACGTGTAGAAGACTTTGGTGCACAATGGAATAGCGAACTGATCCTGCCTTGTGATGTCGCGAACGATGAAGAAATCGAAGCGGTATTCGACAAAATCAAAGAAGTCTGGGGCGGAATCGACGTCGTGGTTCACTCGGTTGGGTTTGCTCCCGCCAACGAACTGGATGGCGATTACGTCGCTGCCACAACACGCGAGGGCTTTCGTATCGCGCACGATATCAGCTCCTACAGCTTCGTTGCCCTGGCCAAGGCTGCACGCCCCCTCATGCAAGGCCGTAACGCTTCGCTTCTCACCCTTACCTATTTGGGAGCGCAACGCACCCTGCCTAATTACAATGTAATGGGACTCGCTAAAGCGAGCCTGGAAGCAAATGTGCGCTATATGGCAAACAGCCTTGGTAAGGAGGGAATACGCGTCAATGGCATTTCCGCTGGTCCAATCAGAACACTGGCGGCTTCGGGGATTAAAAGCTTTAGAAAAATGCTTAGCGCCAATGAAAAACAGACGCCTTTGCGCCGTAATGTGACGATAGACGAAGTGGGTAATGCGGCAGCGTTTTTATGCAGCGATCTGGCCAGCGGGATTACGGGCGAGATCATGTTCGTCGATGGCGGCTTTAACGTGACGGCCATGGGTAACTTTGAAGAAGAAAACGCCTAGAGTAAGGGGTTACGGCCAGCAAACTAGCACTGTGTCACTGAATCAACGTGACTTAGGGTTTAGTCTAGGCGCCTTACCCATTTTAACTAAGCCATGGATATGGAATCCACCAAGTGACCAGTATTAAAACCCTTACCGCCCTGTGTTTGATTTTGAACCTGTTTGCCTGTGCTCACATTGGCGAGACTACAAAATCCTCACCAACATTGGGCAATTTGCTTGGTATTACGGAACTCCCCGATTGGTATGTAAGGAGCCGTTACACCTATCCCGACTCTAAATGGATCGACAACGACTTTGGCCTGCGCATGCATTACCGTGACGCCGGAGAAGGTCCGGTAATTCTACTTTTGCACGGAGAGGCCAGCTCTCTGCATATATGGGAATACTGGGTAGATACACTTAGTCAGGACTACCGTGTCATCGCCTTGGATTTACCGGGTTCGGGTCTGACAGGCGCCACCCACTGCCTGACCGAAAACATGGACACCTGTGCTGAAAACATTAGCGAAGACTACATTAAACACAGCCTGACCTATTTTATAGAAGACCTGAAGCTCAGCCGCTTCACTTTGGTAGGGCACTCGCTGGGCGGCTACTTTGCAGCGCTCTATGCAAAAGAACACCCCGAAAAGGTCGAAAATCTGGTGCTCATGTCTCCGGTAGCCCATCAACAGGATGTACCCAAGCCATTGGCCCAGCTATTACAGCCGGGCATAGATTTGGTTGCCGAGTACGTTCAACCAGCAACCCTGCATACGTCGATTGCTCACCTGCGCTACTCCGATGCCAAAAACCTGACCGAGGCCAACGTAAAACGCTACATTCATCTAGGGCAAACTGAAGGGGCTTTTCGCACCAATGTGCGGTTGCTAAAAATGGTTAAGGGTCTGATGGAGCAAGGTACCTTAGAGGACTTTTCTGAGATTTCTACCAACACCCTGATTATCTGGGGCAGCAGGGACAAGTGGGTCAGCGTAGACCACGCAGAGCGATGGCAGGAAAGCATCGCCAGCTCACAATTAGTGAAGTATCCGTTTTCGGGCAACCTCATTATGGAAGAAGAGCCCGAACTTCCACTGGCTGATATTACCGCCTTTGTGGCCGGGGATCCTTTACCCAGCATCGACGGCGGCGGGTCGGAAGGAAGCTTTACGATTCAGGACGCGCTCAACAAATTGGACCAGGAATCACTGTTTGGTCCCAAAACTGAGCCTGATTCTGCAGACTAGCGAGTTAACCCCGGTTTAATTGAGATATTTGGCTACGGTTAGTTTCCAGTCGACAATCTCGGTACCGTCGGACTCGTAAAGCAATAGACCGGTCAGAAAGCCATCACTGTGAGGGCGCACCCAGCGGACTTCGGCGGTGAGCCGGAATACGTCATCCCGTTGATCCATATCCACTATCAATGTGTGTATGGCTCCATCGGTCAGCTTACTGTCTACCAGCACCTGTAAGCCATTTGCCGACAAATCCACTGCTTCACAACGAATCACCTCTGCGGGTCTTGCATCGCCGGGCTCGCTCGACACAGTTTCAATGAAAATTTCGGCACCAAGGTTCAAGCGGGCTTCTTCGCGACGCTCATCAATGTCGAAGTACTTGTTCATATCCGGTTCTTTCATCGTTTTAGGCTCTGTCTGTGATTTTGCTCGTTTGTTATTTAGACATTCGAATACGACTAACCACGCGTTCGAGACTATCCTCAAACTCGGCACCGTTACTTAAAACCTCAACTGTGCCTTGTATTAGTTTAGCTACCAGATCATCTTCGCTAAACTCCAATTTCTTAATACCTAATTTATCCACGAACAGGTATTTTTGTCTTGCAGCAAACTTAACCGCCAGTTTAAACCGCTCTTTCGGCGCAGACGACTCTTTTTCGACGCCAATCCAGGCTCCTAACTGCATCGCTGTAACGACCGACCGCACTTCCTGTTCGCGCTCGAGTCGTTTCTTCTCCTTCTGTTTAAGCTTGATTTCCTGTGTGCGTTTGGCAATTTCAGCGGCCCGCTGCTCAGCTTCTAGTTTGGCTTTCTTCTGTTCCTGCAACAGTAACTCAGCTTCCTGCCGGGCTTTTACCGCTGCAGCATTGCGGGCTTTTTGCTGGTTTTCCGCAACCTTGGAAAGACCATTAATGCTGGTTTTGAGTACACGCTCAAAAGTAGCTTCGGGCTTGAGAGGGCGATACTCGCGCTGTGCCATTCGGCGACTGAACTCACCAACCGTCTCAATGCTGATCTTCATTCCGAGATAATTAGTGAGCAGAACCAGCTGACTATCGGGGAACACCTCGGCAACCTTAAATCGTATACCGTCTGCTGAAATAAACCATTCACGGGTGGGTAATGTGGCTTTATCCTGGCCTATTTCACCAATGAGTGCATCGTCACTCGCAACGGGTTTCTGTAGTCGATGAGCTAAAGGCTGTTTTTGCAATACAGCCAGAAGATCCTGCTCTAAAGCTTGAAAGACCTGATTATCAGGCTCCAGACCGGCCCTATCACAGGCCTCAGCCAGTTCGTCTAGTAAAGAGTCAGCGAGCTGAAATGCCTGACTCCCTGTAGTCGTGTACGCGGTAACCAACTTCTTTAGCAGGGTTTCCTGCTGCTCAATCACCTGTGCATCCTTACTGCCGTAAGCACGTTGGAGTAAGATCTGGGAATACTCGCTAACGAACCGCCAAACGCTATCGGGCATTGCCCGTTTTTTAGCCAGGTTATTAATGACCCTAACCGCACAACAGCGATCGAAGCGCACTTTCCCAAGATTACGCTCCGTTTCAATTAAACGACTGCATAGCCTTTCAACCTTGTTGCCTTGTGCATATTCGAAGGCAGCCCAGATCTCTTCGGTTTGC
>JBFHVM010000110.1:0-9815 GCA_041589495.1 Oleiphilaceae bacterium
CTGAGCCCCGCATCGCTTGGCTCGATAGCCTGATGAACTTCGCCGGCAGTATTGGTAAACGTTTGGCGATGCCTATCGTCGGTTTGGCGGCCTTTTTATTTCTCTGGTCTCTGGCGGCACAGAATATTGATACCTCGCTGGGTAAGTTCCCCGGGCCGCAGGCGGTATGGACCCAGTTTGGCGCCCTGCAAGCCGAGCACACACGTGAGCGAGAGAAAGAAGAAGCCTTTTATGAGCGTCAGGAAAAACGCAATGCAGCGCGCGCCGCTGAAGATCCTGACTATGTCCCCAAAATTCGCGCCTACACGGGCAAAGAAACCTTTCTTGATCAGATCGGTACTAGCCTGATTACCGTGATGAGTGGTTTTATACTGGCTGCCTTAATGGCCATTCCATTGGGCATTGCCATTGGTTTGAGCAAAACGCTTAACGAAGCCATTAACCCCATTGTGCAATTATTCAAACCCGTCTCGCCCCTGGCCTGGTTGCCGCTGGTGACCATGGTGGTGAGCGCCTTGTATGTTTCGCCCGATCCGCTGGTGGCGAAGTCGTTTTTGAACTCCATGATCACCGTCACCCTGTGCTGCATCTGGCCCATGGTCATCAACACCTCGGTGGGTGTAGCATCGATTGATAAGGATTTGGTGAATGTGAGTCGCGTGCTGCGCCTGCCAGCCCTGACGCACGTAAAGAAAATTGTATTACCTGCCTCCGTACCCATGATCTTTACCGGCATGCGGTTGTCGCTGGGGGTTGCCTGGATGGTACTGATCGCTGCCGAAATGCTGGCACAGAACCCGGGCCTGGGTAAGTTTGTTTGGGATGAGTTCCAGAATGGTAGCTCCGATTCGTTGGGTCGCATTATGGCGGCAGTATTGGTGATCGGATTTATCGGTTTCCTGTTGGATCGCGGCATGCTGCTGATTCAGCGCTGGGTAAGCTGGGATAAAAACAGCGTTACCCATTAATCACTGGCTACATTCAAGAGGAGAACGACGATGAGTACATTACTGGATATTAGCCATATCGATATGGAATTCCCTACCCCCAAGGGGCCCTTCACTGCGCTGAAGGATGTGAGCCTGCAAATCGACAAGGGAGAGTTTGTCTCCCTGATCGGTCACTCCGGTTGCGGTAAGTCCACCGTGTTGAACGTGGTGGCCGGTTTATATCAGGCTACTCGCGGAGGTGTGATTTTGAACGGCAAGGAAGTCACCGAGCCGGGCCCTGAACGCGCCGTGGTGTTTCAGAATCACTCCCTGCTTCCCTGGCTCACGGCTTACGAGAACGTTGAACTGGCGGTGAAGCAGGTGTTTGGCAAGAGCAAAAGTAAAGCCGAGATGAAAGAGTGGATTGAGCATAACCTCAAGCTCGTGCACATGGACCACGCCATGAACAAGCGCCCGGACGAGATTTCCGGGGGCATGAAGCAGCGGGTGGGAATCGCTCGCGCACTGGCCATGCAGCCCGAAGTGCTGTTGATGGACGAGCCCTTTGGCGCTCTGGATGCCCTAACCCGCGCACACATGCAGGACTCTCTCATGGAAATTCAGGCCGAGCTGAATAACACTGTGATCATGATCACCCACGACGTAGACGAAGCCGTGTTGCTCTCGGACCGCATCGTCATGATGACCAATGGCCCGGCTGCCACCGTCGGTGAGATTCTGGATGTCAACCTGGAACGTCCACGCGACCGTCTGGCACTGGCCGAAGACGCCGAATACACGCACCTGCGCTCGCAAGTGCTCAAGTTCCTCTATGAGAAACAGCGTAAAGTGGAGAATCTGGGTGGGCCGGCGAAGGCTTCTGAAACTGAGGGAGAGAAGAAGGCTTCCGCGGCAGCGTGATGAGTAAGTCAGACGTCTGGGGGCGGACGTCTGACGCTTCTAAGCTAACGTTCGTCTACTCTGCGTCGAGATCTTCAACCGAAGCCTCGTCAAACCGAATCGACGTCTCGTCGTACTGAACCGAAGACTCGTCATCCTGAACTCGATTCAGGATCTGCCTGGAGCACCGTGGCGCCAGAGAGATCATGAATAAGTCCTTCGGACTTTTCAGGATGACGCGTACTACGGACTGTTCAGGTTGACGGGTGGGGTCATGAAGTTACTCCGGGGACGCTGTAAACAATCCTGCCCCCGCTCCGTCACCGCATAAACGGATTCAAAAACCGTCCAAACGTACCTGTCATCTTCAAAGGCGCATCCATCACCGCGAAGCAAATACAATCCTCATTTGCCGCAGCGCGTGGCTGGTGGATGGTGGTGTTGTCCGCAAGAATAAAGTCCCCTGCGAAGTAGTCACCGGCATTATCTGAAAAACTACCCTGCATCACCATCGTGAATTCGTTACCGCGATGCGTGTGTTGCGGGAGCTCTTTCCCGGCTTTGATTTTGTAGAACTTGGCGGTGTACACCGGGTCCTGAATTTTCAGCTCAAATTCCTTGATGTTGCGGCTCATGCCTGTCCACTTCAACTTGGAGAATTCTTCCGGAACAAATCGGCGCAAGGGTCGTGGAATGCTTTGCGGACCTTCGACTACGATGTTTTCGGCGGCGTAGCTTTCAACCGTCGGATCCTCGTCCAGTTTAACCATCAGGCTGTCCAATAGAGACTCCGAAACCTCAACCGGTGTGCTGTGATCCAGCAGTTCGCCGCCGATGGTCTCGTACATCATCGATCGGTGCCGGCAGGTCGGGCACTTCTCCAAATGACAGGCAATGGCCAACCCCAGCGCGCCGGACTGTTGCCCGGCCGCAAATTGCATTAAAAGTTCGTCAGAAGGATGATAATTAGCCATGTCATTTGCTCTTTTGCCAAGGTATCCAACTTCTTCATTGCCAATCGCAAGCGCGATTTTATCGTGCCCAGAGGCAAATCCAGATCGTTGGCAATTTCGCTGTGGGATTTCCCCTCGAAATACACTTTAAACACTATCTGCCGTTGCTCGTCCGGCAGGATTTCAAGCATGTTACGCACTACGCTTGCTTCCAGATCACTTGCTACGTCTTTTTCAAGCTCTTCTCCGGTTTCTTCCGGAAACAGGTCGTCAGACTGCACCATCTCGTATTTACCCTTGCGAGCAAAGTCGATGCGCTTGTTCCGTACGATGGTGTAAAGCCAAGTGATGCCGGTACCCGATTTCGGGTTATAGGTATGGGCCTTGCGCCAGACCGTCATCATGCATTCCTGCAGCAACTCTTCGGCATCGGCCGGGGTGGCGCCGCATTGCATGGCGAATGCCTTCAGGCGCGACGCCGTTGCCGTAAACAATTGGCGGAAGGCTTGCTTGTCGCGATGCTGGGCAATCGCAACGATCAGTGCATCGAGCGAGGGGCCATTATTGGCGTCGAGACTCAAGGTCGTGTCCTTGTAGAAGTAAAAACGTCAGCACAGCAGTTGCTGAACCCGGGTATAAAAATGTACGCGAATACCCGGTGCGCGTAAAGCATGTTGGATTTACGGAGATTTACCATTGCTTACGCTGTCGGCAAATCCGACGGGGCGCGTTGCCCGTAAAGAGCGTATTTAATCGACGGAGGTGTGGACGGGTGCAACAGGCGGACGTAGTTGTGATTGGCGCTGGTATGGCGGGATTAAGTTGCGCAAGTGCCTTGCAAGCGCGAGGCAAACGGGTCCTGGTACTCGAAAAGGCGCGAGGCACGGGAGGGCGTTTATCCTCAAAGCGGGTAAAAGATCAGCAGGGCAATGATCTTGGGTACGATCTGGGCGCCCCTTCTTTTAACGCCAGCGATGCGCGTCTTGTGAAACGATTACAGACTCTCGAAGAACATGGCAAAGTTGCTCGTATCAGTGAAGGCAACGGGGCAGGTGAATGGATCGGCGCCTCAAGAAACTCCGCGCTGACGCGAGGCATGGCAGTTGGCCTCAACATCCAGTTCAGCCGCCGGGTGACCGCTTTGGAGAAGCGTGATGACAGCTGGCAAGTGTTCGCAGAAGCGGCAGATAATCCGGGGGATGTTGCGCTCATTCAGGCCGCGATTGTCGTGCTGGCGTGCCCTCCCGCACAGGCGGCGGCTCTCGCGCAGCATGACCATCTTTTGAGTCGGAGTTTGGCGACAGCGCGCATTGAGCCCCAGTGGGTGGTCATGATTGCTACGGAACAGGCTGGTGGGCTCGATTCTGAGGCGCGCTTAACAAAGTTGAATGGCGATGACGCGATGTTTTCTCGTGTCGTGCTGGAGTCTGCCAAGCGCGGTGATGCTGAGTCTACGCCAGCGATTTGGCAGTTGCACTTCACTACCGACTGGAGCTGGCGCCATGCCGACATGCAGGCGCCAGCCGTACAAGCCTTCGCACAGCAGCTCTGGCTCGACGTGTTTGGCGAAGAGGTGGTTGCGTCTCATGTGCATCGCTGGCTCTACAGCGTGTGCGGGGTAAACAGTCGACCGGTACTCAGTGGGCAATATGCTGATCGCGTTGCTGATGGATGTTATTTCGACCCGGAGAACGCCCTGGGTTTGTGCGGCGATTACTGGTTGTCGTTGGATGCCGAGAGTGGCATCGAGTCGGCTTTTCTCAGCGGGCTGGCGCTGGCGTATCGCATGGGCTAGTGTGGAGGTGTGCGGTGCTGCTGCGGGCCGTTCGGCATATGATCTGTTAGGGCGCAAAGCGCGTATGTGATCTTAAAGCTGTTATAGGAAACCCCCGTTCATGTCTCAACTCGTTTGGTTCCGCAGTGATTTGCGCATCCATGATAATCCCGCTCTCAGTGAGGCAATGCCGCATGGTGACTGCATCGCAGTCTATTGCCTCTGCGAAAAACAATGGCAGGCACACGATGTGGCCCCGGCCAAACGTTCGCTGATCGTCAGGCAGGTAAAGGCGCTCGCTGAGGCATTGGGAGAGCTGAACGTCCCTCTAAAAGTGCTGGATTGTGATTCCTTCGACGAAGTGCCTGCGGCGCTGGCAGAGTTGGCTTGTGCAGTCGGTGCGGAGCGCGTCTACACCAACGAGGAATATGAGCTGAACGAGCTGAAGTGTGCGCAACAGGCTGAGAAGGCCTTAGTCAGTGTCGACGCCAAGCTGCACACGCGTCACGATCAGTGTGCGGTAGCGCCTGGCGAGGTACGCACGCAGCAGGGAGATATGTACAAAGTGTTCTCCGCCTTCAAGAAAGAATATTTGCGACAGTTCGATAGTCGCTCACGTAAGCTGATGGCGGTGCCTGATGGTCAAAGTGTCACGGGTGTCGACAACGATCTGAGTGCACTCGATCGATTTGAAGAGCGTGACGTGTACGCAAAACAATGGCCTGCCGGCGAGGATGTAGCCCACGACAGGCTCAACGATTTTATTGAAGAGCAGGTGAAAGCCTACTCCGACAAGCGGGACTTTCCTGCTCAGGATGCTACCAGCCAGCTGTCTCCCTACTTGGCGATTGGTGCCTTGAGCACCCGTCAGTGTTTGCAGGCCGCTATGAGCGTTAACGAGGGGAGTTTGCAGAGTGGCCGAAAGGGCGTAGACACCTGGATATCGGAACTGATCTGGCGTGACTTTTATCGTCACCTCTTATATGCCTATCCGGACCTGTGCCGTTATCGTCCATTCAAGCCAGATACGGATCGCTTGCCATGGCGCAAAGATGAAAAACTGTTCAAAGCCTGGTGTGACGGGAAAACCGGTTATCCCCTTGTTGATGCCGCCATGCGTCAACTGAACGAAACAAGCTGGATGCACAACCGCTTGCGCATGGTCACCGCCATGTTTTTAACCAAGCATCTTTTTATCGACTGGCGCTGGGGCGAAAAGTATTTTATGGAACATCTGGTGGATGGCGACCTGGCTTCTAACAATGGGGGCTGGCAATGGAGCGCGTCAACGGGTGTCGATGCGGTACCGTATTTTCGCATCTTCAACCCGGTGCGTCAGTCTGAGCGTTTTGATCCGGATGGTGCCTTTATACGTCGCTATGTGCCGGAGCTAAAAGACATTAAAGGCAAGGAGATTCACTGGCCCACCGATAACCAGCGTAAGGCCTGTGATTACCCAGTGCCAATCGTCGATCATGCCAAAGCCGTAGCACAAACCAAACAATGGTTTAAAGAGTTAAGCGAAACCGAGGAGGCCGTGGAGGCCTGAGAGTGTGCTCTTCGACAAGAGCCTTGAGGAAAACTATGAAAACGTGGACGCAAACCCTGGTGCAATGGATTGATGCCGAGGCCCTCCCGCCTGCCGAAGCAGGTGATGAGAAACGCATCAACTGGCTGCGATGCCTGCCCTTTGTGGTGGTGCACCTGGGTTGTCTGGGCTTGTTTTGGGTGGGCAGTAGCACCGTCGCGGTCGTCGTGTGCCTTGCCGCTTTCTGGTTGCGCATGTTCGCCATTACCGCCTTTTATCATCGCTATTTTTCGCATCGCAGCTATAAAACCAGTCGCGCCTGGCAGTTCGTGTTTGCCGTGCTGGGCAACACCGCCGCGCAGCGCGGTCCTTTGTGGTGGGCTTCCCATCATCGCCAGCATCATAAGCACTCCGATGATTCCGAAGATTTGCATTCGCCCATCGCGCACGGTTTCTGGTGGAGTCACGTTGGCTGGTTTATGAGTGATAAAGGTTTTGGTACCGATTATTCGGTGATCAAGGATCTGGCGAAATACCCTGAGCTGCGGTTTCTTAACCGCTTTGACTCGCTGGTACCCGTGCTGTTTGGCTGTTTCATGTTTGTCTTGGGTGAAGCCATTGCTGCGTTCTGGCCTGCCAGCGGCACTTCGGGCGCGCAGATGCTTGTTTGGGGTTTTTTCATTTCCACTGTGCTGTTATTTCATGCCACCTTCACCATCAATTCCCTGGGACATGTCTGGGGCAAGCGTCGCTTTGCCACCAAAGACCAGAGCCGCAATAACTTTTTGCTTGCTTTGCTCACGTTAGGCGAAGGCTGGCACAACAATCACCACCGCTTTGCGGTATCTGCACGTCAGGGCTTTTACTGGTGGGAGCTGGACATCTCCTATCTGATTCTACGCGGTCTGGCGTGGATGGGGGTGGTACGTGATCTGAACCCGGTGCCCCAGCGTATTCTTGACGAGGGCAGAAAGCCCGCTAAGTCACTGTTAGAAAATGGCAAATAATCATGCTTGCGTCGCCACAGAAAGGTGTTGAAAGTCCGGAGAGGCATCGGGTGCTAGATGCGTTTGAGACCCTCTACCACGAGTTGAATGCAACCACCGTGAGTAAGGAACGGCTAGGGCAGGTGTACGCAGAAGATCTGCACTTTCAGGATGCCTTTCATGTAATTAGGGGGCTGGATGCGTTTACCGAATATTGCGAATCGCTTTATGAAAATGTAGGCAGCATTTGTTTTGTGTTTCAGCGCAGATGGCTCGAAGGTAATGACGCCGTGTTGCAATGGGCGATGCACTTCCAGCATCCACGCCTCAAAGGGGGCAAGCCAATCGAGGTGGCGGGTATGTCTTTCTTGCAGTTGCAGGACGACCGTATCGTGGCTCATCGCGACTATTTTGATGGCGGGCAGCTGCTCTACGAGCATGTGCCGCTACTGGGTACGGTGATTTCGCAACTTAAAAAGCGCCTGGCTTAGGCGTATTCAAAGCAGGAGGCCACATGAAGAGCAACTGGATTATTGGTGCCAGCACGGGGATCGGCGCTGCACTCATGCGTAAGTTGCAGGAGCGGGGAGAACGAGTCTTCGCCAGCGCTCGCAACGCCGACAAGCTCGACAAGGCCATTGCAGGGCTCGCCCAGTGCCATGCTGTTCCCCTCGATGTTTGTGACAAAGGGACCATCGACAAGGCCGTCGACTTTATCAGGGAACACGTGGGTTATATTGATCGACTGGTGGTGAATGCCGGCACCTGTGAGTACATGGACAGCGACGAGCTGGACGTCGATCTAGTCCGCCGGGTATTCGAAACCAACGTGTTTGGAGCTATTCAGAGTATCAACGCTGCCCTGCCTTTGCTGCGCGCAGCCAAGAAAGAAGGGCGCAATCCTCAGTTGGTGGTGATTGGCAGTAGCGTTTCGTATCAGGCTTTGCCGCGGGCTCACGCCTATGGTGGCTCCAAGGCCGCCATTCGTTACTTTACTGAGTGCCTGAAGATTGATCTACAAAAAGAAGGCATCGATGTGCGCATTGTCAGCCCCGGTTTTGTGGATACGCCGCTGACAGAGCAGAACGATTTCCCCATGCCTTTTCGGATTAGTGCCGACGAGGCTGCCGCCGAAATCGTTAAGGGGCTCGACGGCAGTCAGTTCGATGTGCACTTTCCCAAACGTTTTACCCGCATGTTGAAGGGTTTCTCGTCCTTGCCACAGGCACTGCGCTTTAAATTATTGGCGGGCATGTCGCGCCATCAATCCGAATCCGAAACCGGATCAGCTTAAGGAGAATAGGGTGTCACGGACACGCACACAATCAGGTCGCCGTATTGCTGTGGTGGGGTCGGGTATTGCCGGGCTTACCGCAGCCTATTTACTGAGTCGCGAACACGAAGTGAGTCTTTACGAAGCCAATGATTATTTGGGTGGTCACACCCACACGCGGCCGGTAGAGCTGGCCGGTCGCACCTATCCTGTGAATACGGGGTTTATCGTGTACAACGACTGGACCTATCCTAATTTCATTAAGCTCATGGACCAATTGGGGGTGCCCAGCGAAGAATCGGACATGAGCTTCAGCGTACGCTGCGAAAACACCGGCCTCGAATACAACGGTACCAGCCTCAACAGTCTGTTCGCGCAACGCAGTAATCTGTTTAAACCGGCCTTTTTAGGCATGGTGAAAGACATACTGCGCTTTAACAAAGAGACCACGGCGGCCCTCAAAGAGGGGCGCGTGGACGAAGAGCAAAGTTTGGGGGATTATCTGCAGCAGCATGGTTATTCTCGATTCTTTCGGCTGTATTACATCATCCCCATGGGGGCGGCGATCTGGTCATCGTCCGAAGAGGTGATGATGAACTTCCCGCTGGCCTTTTTCCTGCGCTTTTTCCATAACCACGGCATGCTGAGTGTCGACGAGCGGCCACAATGGCGCGTCTTGCAAAACGGCTCACAGAGCTACATTGAGCCAATTACCGCACCCTATAAAGAACGCATCTACCTGAATACCCCCATCAAGGGGATCGAGCGTTTCGAAGATGGCGTGCGCGTGCACAGTACACGTGGTGTCGAGGAATACGACGAGGTAATACTGGCCTGTCACAGTGATCAAGCCCTGAAGATGCTGCGTGATCCCTCGCAACAAGAGAGTAATATTCTCGGCGCGCTGCCGTATCAAATGAACGACGTCGTGCTGCATACTGACGAACGCCTTATGCCAAAGCGCAAATTGGCCTGGGCCAGTTGGAACTACCATATTCCACAACGGGCCAACCAATGTGCCATGGTGACCTACAATATGAACATGTTGCAGAACTTTGATGATGCACCCGAAACTTTTCTGGTCACCCTTAATCGCAGCTCGGAGATTGCCAGCGACAAGGTGATTGAACGTTTTCGTTATGCCCACCCCGTGTTCACGCTCGACGGCATCGCGGCACAGCAGCGTCATGCCGAGATCAGTAATCAGCGCCATACGCATTACTGTGGTGCCTACTGGTTCAACGGCTTTCATGAAGACGGCGTGAACAGTGCCTTGCGGGTAGTAAAGGCCTTTGGAATTTCACTATGACGCATAACGACGCGGTCGACATTCAACATAGTACGCTCTACAAGGGATGGGTGAGACATCGTCGTTTTGTACCAAAAGGCCACGCATTCACCTATCCGCTGCTGATGTGGTACCTCGATCTTGATGAACTGCAGGCTGTTGCGAAGCGTCATCGCTTTGTGTC
>JBFHVM010000111.1:0-9756 GCA_041589495.1 Oleiphilaceae bacterium
CCGATATATCTTCAACATATTGAATAAGCGAATCGTAGTGTTTTATATCGCCATTGTTGTTAGGCGCCATTTCATCAAGTAGGCCACAAATGCGCTTTACCAGGTCAATATTGCGAATCTCTTTGCCACCACCAATATTGTAAGAAGCCCCAATTTTGCCCTGGGTGAAGACCATATAAAGCGCTTCCACGTGGTCATCTACGTATAACCAGTCTCTTATTTGCTGCCCCTCGCCATAAACCGGCAAACTTTTTCCCTCTAGGGCGTTATTGACCATCAGCGGAATCAGTTTTTCATTATGCTGGAAGGGGCCGTAATTGTTCGAACAGTTGGTGATCAATACAGGTAAACCATAGGTACGAAACCAAGACCGAACGAGGTGGTCTGCACTCGCCTTGGACGCCGAATAAGGTGAGTTGGGTCGGTAAGGGCTTTCTTCCGAAAAAGAACCCGAGTCGCCAAGTTCACCAAATACCTCGTCGGTAGAAACATGAAGGAAGCGAAAGTTGCTTTTATTTTTGGGTGTGAGTGTGTACCAATATTGACGACAGGCTTCGAGGAGCTGATAGGTGCCAATAATATTCGTTTCTATAAAGTCTTTCGCAGCCGATATCGAGCGATCCACATGGGATTCAGCAGCGAGATGCATAATACCCAAAGGTTGGTACTCTTCGATGATTCTATTTATACCGGATTGGTTGGCGATATCTTCGCGTACAAACGAATACCGAGGGTGACCCTCGACCGTTTTGAGCGCATTCGGACAAGCAGCATAAGTCAGCTTATCTATATTAAGCACCTCGTGTTCGGTTTGTTCAATTAAAAAGCGAACGAGCGCAGAACCGATAAAACCGGAGCCGCCGGTCACGATTATTCTCATGTTTGTACCTTATTTGTTTTAACTCATGCCAACACCAAAATAACACAGGCTTACTATTTGCTTATGGCACCAGTACTGTATAGATTGAAAACAATTAGATTCTGGATGTACACATGATCCCCTACTTTGTCCCGGAAATGCCACATTCATCGAAGCTAATACCTTACCTTAGGAGCATGGATGATACGCGGTGGTATTCTAACTTCGGACCGCTACATAATGACTTTACGTTGCGCCTGGCTAACGAAGTATTAAACGGACTGGACGCGGATCGACTAACTCTTGTATCGTCTGGCACATCGGCAATCGAACTCGCATTAAGGTCACTGAACATCAAGGCTGGCTCTAGAGTATTGGCGCCAAATTTCACTTTCCCGGCGACCGTTCAGGCCATTTTATGTGCCGGTCTACTCCCACTTTTAAGTGATGTTGATCCTCATTCCTGGGTTTTAACGCCAAAATTAGCACACCAACTCGTTAAGGCGCATCGTGATATTGCAGTCGTAGTACCTGTCGCTGCGTTTGGGGTGCCATTGCCCGCTGAAGAATGGTCGGAATTTACAAAATCCACTGGAGTCCCTGTAGTTATAGATGCAGCTCCAGCTCTAGGCAATCAAACCATTGATGATGCGTGTTTCTATGCCTTCAGCCTGCATGCAACAAAGCCCATCAGCGCGGGCGAAGGTGGTATTGTCGTTAGCCCTAGCCCCGAGCATGCGGAACGGGTGCGCCGCATGTCAAACTTTGGCATCGGCCCCGACCGACGGATAGGCAGCTTCGGAACAAACTCCAAATTGAGCGAATACCACTGTGCGGTAGGCTTGGCGCAACTGGATGATTTGGTTGCAAGCCGCGCCATTAGACGGCGTCTCGTTAATCAATACCTGAGTATGCTCATGTCGTCCAGCTTGAATATAAAGCTTCAGGCCGGTGTCGAATCGTCTATTCCCAGTTCACTTTTTGTGGTTTTGCCGGATATGGATGGCGACTATGTTGCCGCTGCACTAGCCCACGAGGGGGTCGACACCAGACGCCTCTATGCGCCATTGAATAGCGAAATGCCAGGTTTTACCTCCCACGTAGAAACAACGTGTGAAACACATATCGCTAGGGGATTAGCTGGATGTGGCTTGGCATTGCCGCTCTACAACACGTTGACCACGAGTCAGATTGTTCAGGTGGGAAAAGCATTAAACCGCATCATCGGCGGTATGCAAAATATTGAGGTCAGTTAGCAAGCTCCCTACAACGCAGAGACCCCCTTTAGAAATTCCTAACCGCCTACATCGTTTCGTATGAAAAGTAATCACCTAGCTGTTTAAGCTTGAAAATATGGCAAACTGATTGCGCTTTCTCTGGTATGTCCTTGTTTTGCTGTTATAATTTGTTGATCCAACGCGATAAGAAGAATCTAACATGCATCTCGCAAAATGGGCGCTCGCACTTTCAGTTTTCTGGTTGTTGCTGTCAGGTTACCTGCAGCCGTTATTGCTAAGCTTTGGGGCTATATCCATAGCGCTAGTATTGGTGGTACTGAAACGTATGGATGCTGTCGATAATGAGCCGCGTTTGCTGAGCTCTGGGCAGCGAATTTTACGTTACATTGCTTGGCTCCTGGGGCAAATCGCCATTTCCAGCCTGCACGTGACCAAATTGGTTTGGGGATCTACAAATGACCTGTCCCCCTGCCTTGCCAAAATACCAGCCAAAAACATTCCACCCAAGAAACGTGTCTTGTACGCAAATTCAATCACTTTAACGCCTGGCACCCTGAGTGTTGATTTGGATAAGGATCACGTCACTGTACACGCATTACAGGAGTCGTCCATCGTCGAGCTGCAGCAAGGTGGAATGGAAAACAAAATTATCGGCATATGGGGTAGTAAAAAATGACTCCAGTACTAGCCGCTGTATGTATAGCAATTCTGATTGTGATGGGGATAGCGCTGGCAAGAGCATGCACCTCTCCAACGGTATATGACCGTATTCTCGGCGTAAATATGTTCGGTACCAAAACAGTGCTGTTTATCGCCGCATCCGGCTTTTTGATGGGCAGACCGGACTTTTTGGACATTGCCATCGTTTACGCACTGATTAACTTTATCGGTATGGTTGCGGTATTACGCTTCTTTGAATATACCGCGCCCATAGAATAATTAACCTACCTAGTGATCTGACATGTTGCTCTTGGATATTATTAGTAGCATCTTGCTAATAGCCGGCGTATTTTTTGGCTTGAGCGGTGCAATTGGACTTTTTAAGTTTCCCGACTTTTTTACACGGGTACATGCGGCGAGCGTGACAGACTCTATCGCTGCGATCCTCATCATCGGCGGCCTGCTTCTGCAAACTTCTTTCGACCTGAATACCGCCAAACTACTCTTTATTCTGCTGTTTCTGATGATTACCAGCCCCACAGCCTCACATGCACTGGCTAAATCAGCGCGACATGGCGGGTTGCTGACGCTTGCCGAAAACAAAGTCAAAAAACAGGAACACACTTCACATGGCTGAAATAATCGATCTTGTTTTGCTCGCCATGCTGGCACTGACTGCGCTTCGGGTAATTTTTCTGAAGGACCTCTTTGCAGTCGTCATGCTGTTTGGTATTTACAGTTTTTTATCGGCTTTGATCTTCGTCAATCTCGACGCGGTAGATGTGGCCTTTACCGAAGCCGCGGTGGGTGCCGGTATTTCTACCGTACTCATGCTGGGTACGCTGGCTTTAACAGGCCGCAAAGAAAAACCCAGTAAACACTCCTCATTTTTACCCCTGGTTGTGGTTTTCGTTACTGGAGCGGCTCTCATATATGGAACGCTGGATATGCCGCCTTTTGGCCATCCCGACAATCCTGTGCATGAGCACGTTGCTCCGCGGTACATTGAAGAATCACCAAAAGAAGTGGGCCTGCCCAACATGGTAACGTCGGTATTGGCCAGCTACCGTGGCTTCGATACCTTGGGCGAAACCGTTGTGGTATTTTCCGCTGCAGTCGGAGTAATCGCCTTGTTGGGCGTGCGCCGTAAAGAAGAAGGTGAAACACCTGAGTCTGGCCTTAAAGAGCACCATGTGTTGCGAGTTGTCGCCAAGCTGCTTATTCCACTGGTCATTTTGTTTGCGTTATACGTGCAATTTCATGGCGACTTTGGTCCCGGCGGGGGCTTTCAGGCAGGTGTAATCGCTGCGGCGGCATTCATTCTTTATGCACTGGTATATGGTCTCCCCCATTCCTTCGCAGTCATCGGCCCACGATTTTTGCAGATACTGGCCCCCATAGGCGTGTTGCTGTATGCCGGTGTTGGCCTGTTTAGCATGTACAAGGGTGGTCAGTTTCTCGATTACAACATGCTGGCTGAAGACCCGATTGCGGGACAACACTATGGAATAATAATTATCGAACTTGGTGTGGGTATCACCGTGTTTGCAGTCATGTTGAGTATATTTTATGCCTTTGCAAGTCAGGCTGAGAGGTCAAACGTCCAGTGAACTTTATACTTGATTATTACAACTACTGGATCGTTGTCTTTTTGATGATGGCCGGGTTTTATATTGTGATTTCAGCCAATAATCTGGTTAAGAAGATCGTTGGCCTGAATATCTTTCAGACTTCGGTCTTCATGTTATACATTTCAATGGGCAAGGTAAGTGGCGGAACCGCCCCGATTCTCGTCGAGGGTGTGACGCAATATTCCAACCCCCTGCCCCATGTGCTTATTCTTACGGCCATTGTTGTCGGAGTTGCCACCACAGCCGTTGGTCTGTCCCTGATTGTGCGAATCAAAAGGGCCTACGGCACTGTTGAAGAAAATGAATTTGAAAACAAGGATGATGCCATCTAATGGTTGAACAACACTTGTCCGTACTACCGATCTTATTGCCTCTACTCGCAGCTCCTATAGCAATCATTATTGGACGCTCCTATTTGTCCTGGATGGTCGCCACCATTGCCAGCGCCGGAGCCTTCATATTCTCATGGCAGTTATTGCTCGCGGCTCTGTCAGAGGGCGTAATCAGTTACGCAGTCGGAGGCTGGCCGCCACCGTGGGGGATTGAGCTACGTGTCGATGCCGCCAATGCCTTCGTCTTGTTGGCCGTTTCGTCGGTTTCCACGCTGGTGCTTCTCTATGCCAGAGACAGTATTCAAAAAGAAATCGATCAGTCACAACACGCTCTCTTTTACACTGCACATCTTTTGTGCCTGGCTGGTCTTTCGGGCATCTTGCTTACTGGCGATGCCTTCAACCTGTTCGTATTTCTCGAAATCTCATCGCTGGCGACGTATACATTGGTCAGCCTCGCTTCCGACAGACGTTGCCTAACCGCCGCCTTTCGCTATTTGGTCATGGGCACCATCGGGGCGACCTTCATTTTGATTGGCGTCGGCATGCTGTATATGAAAACCGGCACCCTAAACATGCTCGATCTCGCCGAACGCATTCATGTTTATGATAGTAGCCGTACGATAAATACGGGCCTAGCCTTTATTATGGTGGGGGTCAGCATCAAGCTGGCACTCTTCCCTCTGCACGCCTGGCTGCCTCCCGCTTATACACACGCGCCGTCAGCAGTGACTGCCTTTTTAGCCAGTACGGCCACCAAGGTAGCTGTATATGTGATGATTCGTTTTATCTTCACCATTTTTGGCGCCGAGCACGTGTTCCATGAAATGGGTATGGACATCATTCTGATGGTTCTGGCGATTGTTGCAATATTTAAGTGCTCTTATATGGCAACGGTTCAAAGCAATGTAAAAACGGTACTGGCTTACAGTAGTGTTGCCCAGATTGGCTATATGGTGCTTGGTATCAGCCTGGTGAGTGTCACCGGACTTATGGCAGGAATGATCCATATTTTCAATCACGCCCTCATGAAAGGTGCGCTGTTTATGGCAGTTGGCGCTGTGTTTTATCGTGTGGGTTCGGTAGATATTAAAGCGTTCAATGGTCTGGGCCGCCAAATGCCATTGACCATGGCGGCATTCACACTAGCAGGACTCAGCATTATTGGCGTACCTCTCACTGTTGGTTTTATCAGTAAATGGTACCTGGTGACAGCCGCGCTCGAGCAGGATCAATGGGTGCTGGCAGGGTTGGTGCTATTGGGATCTTTACTTGCCGTCGTTTACATTGGCCGCATTCTGGAAGCAGCGTATTTCCAAAAACTGCCCGACAATGTTGATGCCTCTAAGATAAAGGAAGTGCCTTTGTTAATGCTGATCCCCATGTGGATTCTCGTACTCGCCAATATTTATTTCGGTATTGAAACGTCTATTACAACCGAGGCTGCAGGCAGTGCTGCGGAGTGGTTGTTTCAACACACAAGGTTGCCGGAGGTGGCGCAATGAATGTGTGGGCGGGCATTGAACCAAACCAGCTAATCAGCTTATCCATACTTGTTCCGTTTATTGGGGCGCTACTAGTCGTTGCAACTGGAAAGATCCCCAACTTGCGCGAAGCTGTCACGTTGACGACTTCTGTCATACTATTTTCCATTGTCCTGGCAATAACCGACTATACCTTTGAAGGTCGCGGATTAAGCCTCGATGTTATCGAACTGTTCCCGGGTCTAGGCATACACTTTGTTGTTGAGCCGCTGGGGGTTCTATTTGCTCTGGTCGCAAGTTTTCTCTGGATTATTACCAGCATTTACGCCATCGGCTATATGCGTGGTCACCATGAGGAAAACCAAACGCGCTTCTTCTGCTGTTTTGCTCTCGCTATCAGCTCGGTAATGGCGATTTGTTTCTCAGGGAATCTGCTTACCCTGTTTATTTTTTATGAAGTACTCACTCTCTCTACCTACCCTCTGGTGACGCATGCGGGTACCGATGCAGCCAAACAGGGTGGCCGTATTTACCTCGGTATTTTACTGAGTACGTCTATCGCATTTTTATTGTTTGCAGTGCTTGGCACCTGGAGCATTGCAGGCACACTCGATTTCCGAGCCGGTGGAATATTTGATGCCAACGCCAACAAGGCGGTACTCGCCACGCTGTTGGTATTGTTCTGCTATGGTATCGGTAAAGCAGCCATTATGCCGTTTCACCGTTGGCTGCCGGCTGCAATGGTAGCGCCCACGCCCGTAAGCGCATTGCTGCATGCTGTAGCCGTCGTTAAAGCCGGCGTGTTCAGTATTCTTAAAGTTGTTATCTACATTTTTGGTATCGATGGACTTAAGGAACTGGCCACCACCGATATCATGCTGTATATCGGTGCTGCGACCATCCTGCTGTCTTCGTGCATCGCTATGACCAAGGATAATCTGAAAGCAAGACTCGCTTATTCTACCGTGAGTCAGCTCAGTTATATTGTAGTGGGTGCTCTGCTCGCCTCTTCGGTTGCGGCAGCCGGTGCTGCATTGCATATCGCTACGCATGCCGTAGGTAAGATTACCCTGTTCTTCTGCGCGGGTGCCATCATGGTAGCCAGTCATAAAAAGAATATCAGCGATATGGTAGGCCTTGGACGCCAAATGCCTCTCACTATGGCGGCATTCGCGATTGGAGCCATCAGTATCATTGGCTTACCCCCCATGGCCGGCACCTGGAGCAAATGGTTTCTCACGATTGGCGCGCTGGAGTCAGATAAACTGATTATCGTCGCGGTTCTCATGATCAGCTCACTTCTAAATATTGCTTATTTACTTCCTATTCCAATTAAGGCTTTTTTCGCCACCGCTAAACCCCATCAGGAACCATGGTCCTGGTCACAGACCAAAGAAGCCCCGCTTGCCTGTCTGATTGCAATTGGCGTTACCTCCTTTGGCTGTCTTGCACTCTTTTTCTATCCCCAGCCTTTGGTTGAGCTAATTAATCTCATACCCGGTGTCTCTACAAGCAGTAACGGAGAAGCATAAATGGCCGAACATCAGGACAACGACGGCTTCTTCGATAAGCCTGAAAATATCAGCAAAATGCTTAAAGTCTTCTATGTGATATGCGCATTGCTTGTTGCGGTCGACTTTTTGGTGCACCGCCATGTTTATCACGACTGGGAGAATATTCCTGCTTTTTATGCCATATATGGCTTTGTTGGTTGCGTCATCCTCGTATTAATAGCGAAGGAAATGCGTAAGTTTTTAATGCGCGGAGAAAATTACTACGATGAATGATTTGATGATGCTGCCGCCGTTTTTGCCCCTAATGCTGGGAGCATTTGCAGCGATTCTACTCCGTGGCTGGTTGCGCAATGTTTTAATGCTCGCTGCGCCTTTGATAGGCGCTGTAAATCTTATGGGACTCGAGGCTGGCATTGCCTGGTCATTCGATTTCATGGGATACGTACTTGAGCCTGTACGCGTAGACAAACTAAGCCTGATGTTCGGATACCTGTTCCATCTTGCTTCCTTTATTGCCATCGTTTACGCGCTGCATATCAAAGACACTGTTCAACACGTAGCGGGCCTGGCTTATGCAGCCAGTGCAGTTGGGGCTGTTTTTGCTGGTGATTTGCTAACCTTGTTTGTATTTTGGGAGCTACTTGCACTTACTTCGGTTTTCCTTGTCTGGGCACGCCGTACCGAAAGGGCTTACTCCTCTGGCGTACGCTATCTGATCATACAGGTCCTTTCCGGTGTATTGCTGTTGGCGGGTCTGTTGGTTATGGCGCAAGCTACCGGCAGCCTATTGTTCAATGAAATCGGTCTCGAACATAAGGGAATTGCGCAAATTGGTGCCTGGTTAATATTTATCGCCT
Source organism: Oleiphilaceae bacterium (assembly GCA_041589495.1). Taxonomy (GTDB): domain Bacteria; phylum Pseudomonadota; class Gammaproteobacteria; order Pseudomonadales; family Oleiphilaceae; genus PZPK01. Next base: position 8,576 of record JBFHVM010000111.1, read on the forward strand.
TCGGTATCAAATGTGCCTTTCCGTTTGTACATAACTGGTTAACAGACGCGTACCCCGAAGCCACACCAACAGGCACTATCTTTCTTGCATCGTTTACTACAAAAGTAGCTGTGTATGCCTTTGCGCGCGGCTACCCAGGAACAGAACTTCTGGTTTGGATCGGCGTTACCATGGCGTGTTTTCCCATCTTTTATGCCGTAATAGAAAACGATCTTCGCCGGGTACTCGCCTACAGCATGATCAACCAAATTGGCTTTATGGTGGTTGGTATTGGCATTGGCACTGCCGTTGCGCTCAACGGAGCGGTTGCCCACGCTTTTAACGACGTTATTTTTAAAGGCTTGCTGATGATGACCATGGGGGCAGTCTTGCACATGACGGGCAAGATCAACGGCTCCGAGCTTGGTGGCCTGTATAAAAGCATGCCCAAAACAACAATTCTATGCATTGTAGGCGCCGCCTCCATATCTGCCTTCCCACTGTTTAGCGGATTTGTTTCGAAATCCATGATTATGAGTGCGGCCGTGGCTGAAGGCTATGACGTTGTTTGGCTGTTATTGCTGTTTGCTGCAGCCGGTGTATTCCACCACGCTGGCATCAAAATCCCCTACTTCGCTTTTTTTGCTCACGACTCCGGGATTCGCACTCAGGAGCCACCTAAGAACATGCTCATTGCCATGTTTATGGCAGCGACTCTGTGTATTGTGATCGGCACCTTCCCTGCACATACTGTTTATGCCTTGCTACCTTGGGAGGCAGACTATCAACCTTACGACCTTACGCACGTACTCACACAGCTTCAGCTGCTGTTCTTCTCCGCACTGGCCTTTGTATGGCTCAATTTGCGCAACATGTACCCGCCCGAACTGCCTTCGACCAATATCGATGCGGACTGGTTTTATCGTAAGTTAGCCCCAAGTTTCGTAACACGGATCGCATGCTCGATGAATGGTGCATACGAAAAGCTGGAACAAGCCCTAACGGGGAGCGTGCGTCAGGTGATACAGAGCTCCTATGATGCAGAACAAGGCAAGCCTAAAGGTTACTTTGCAAAACTGTGGCCAACCGAAACCATGGTGGTTTGGGTAGCGATATTACTGGCCATTTATTTGGTGCTTTATTACGTGTAAAGTCGAGTATCTCGACCTTAGTCTGATTTTGGTAAAGCCGACTGGAATCGC
>JBFHVM010000112.1:0-9713 GCA_041589495.1 Oleiphilaceae bacterium
ACTGTAAGAACAACAAAAGGGAGGAACTGCTTCATATACTACTCCAAACTTATTGAGATCATTTATGGCTAATAATTAATTAATATAATCGTACTTATTTTAAGCGCATTCCATGCCATAAACGTGTTTTTGTTTTATTTTCATAACGATAGATAATATGAAAATTTACACAAAGGAACTGCATGTAAAATATTTGGACACCAATACCGTTTATGAAATTCTGCAAGGATAACACCTACCGTTACTAAACAATCACAAGACTATCGGGCAGTCAGCCATTCAGCCGACCACCCCTACAGGTTACAAAATATGACACCAGCGGCTATTTTTTGAGTTTTTTAGCCAGAAATACCAAGGCTGCCGCCACTAACATTAACGGCAACATGGCCGGCTCATCGACCTGAGTGTAATCACCAGGCCCGTTACCTGCCATGGCCTGACCTGCAGTTATCAACATCATCACAAGTAGCGTTTTCATTGCTTTCATAGCGCGTCTCCGTTTTATCACTTGTTATACCTTGACTGCTCAGACTCTTTGTCAGCATAAGCCGTACCAGACCATACAAATTGATTACTTTTTGAGCATATAAAAATTTAACCAGACAATCCGAGCCATGAAAGTGTAAGATTCTTTGACGTAATCGAATGGGAACAACTGGTATGGGCAATGGGCAATTACTGATTCCGGCTATCGCACTTTTTATCATCGTAGTCTGGGAGATTAAAGCTCCACTTCTCGACAAGACCGAGTCCTTACCTCGCTTGGCATCCAATCTTGCTCTAGGCGCTTTCAGCTTTTATGTTGCCCGTTACGCAATTACATTTTTAGCCATTTACTTTCCTCTGCAGTTCACCGAGAACGATACGCCCCTTTTAAGTTCAACATTCGCAATCAGTCTGGTCGCCGGAATCCTCGCTCTGGACTTATTAAATTACTGGGTTCATCGGATATTTCACACTGTTAGCTGGCTTTGGCGATTTCATAAAGTCCATCACTCTGATCCTGTACTCGACTTCAGCACGTACAAGCGGCATCACCCGTTTGAATCTCTCGCAGTTGTGATCATTACGCTGCCATTCTTCGTTCTGACACAAATGGATTTGCGAATTCTTGTGGTTTATTTTGTACTCAATGAAATCATCAGCCTGTTTGCGCACGCAAACCTCAAATTACCTACAAACCTGGAGTCTGCACTGAGCCGTTTCGTCGTAACGCCAGGCTTTCATCGTCAGCACCATTCCCGGGAAAGGCGACGTACCGACAGTCACTATGGACAGGTTTTTACCTTTTGGGATCGCCTGTTCTGTACATATATCCCGTACAACCCGAACAGCACACACAAGGTGCAAGTTGGCCTCAACGAGTACCCCCAAGAGCGACAGACTCTTCTGGATAAAGCGCTTTTAATGCCCTTTAGCACACACAACCCTGACCAAAAAGTGAAATAATTCAGCAACCAACCTGCAACAATTGAACGCTAGGCTCTGTCTCGAAAGTCAACTTACAAGTGCAGACCACTGCACGACTACTTGAGAGAGACTAATGCCTGAATCAAAACAAGTGCCAGACAACGCACAAATGCACGATGAGATGGAAAACATTCCATCCAACACCTCTGACAACAAAGCCTTCGCAGAAGTTCTCGAAGCCAACATGACCCGCCGAAAAGTGATGGCAGGAAGCCTAACCGCAGCAACAGCGGCATTTATTGCACCTCAGGCGCAAGCCTTCGACTGGGGCCGCTGGGACAAATGGCGGCGCAAGGATCGTGAGCTGGTCGGTTTTTCACCCGTAAAAATCAGCGATATTATCGATAACACCATGCCCACGATTTCGGACGACTACGAGTATCAGGTGCTCGCACCATGGGGCACGCCTATAGAACCTGGAGCAACATCAGAGTACACAGGCGACCCCAATTCACGGCCAAGCTCTGCCGAAGCGGCATTGCAAACCGGCCTGGGGCATGATGGTATGCATTTCTTTCCCATGGACCTGCGCCACAGCCTGCTTTATGGCGCGCACAAATATAAAATGCGCAATGACGCGGGCATGCTGTGCGTCAACCATGAGTATGGCACGAACGGCCACGCCCTGGGCAAACCGGCACCCGAAAGCCTTGAAGACGTGCGCCTCTCCCAGAACATTCACGGCGTGTCTGTTTTGAAAGTCAAAAAGACGCGCAAGGGCTGGAAAGTACGCAAAAGCCCCAACTCTCGGCGTATCACTGTCAACACGCCAGTAGCGTTCTCCGGCCCAGCAGCACATTCCGAACTACTGCAGAATCCCAATGGAAACGTACCATTAGGCACGGTAAACAACTGTGGTTCAGGTGCTACCCCCTGGGGCACCTACCTTACCTGTGAAGAAAACTTTAATGGCTATTTTGGGGCAAACGGAAGCTTTGCCCCCACCGAAGAACAAGAGCGTTATGGTTTTTCTGAAAATGGTTTTGGCTATGGCTGGCACAGGTTCGACAGGCGTTTCGACTTGAGTGATGGGGATTATGCCAACGAGCAGCATCGTTTTGGCTGGATAGTCGAGATCGATCCGTTTGACGGCACACAAAAACCAATCAAGCGCACAGCTCTCGGTCGCTTCAAACATGAAGCCATTGCCATTGCCGAAAGCAGTAATGGTCGCATCGCGGCCTACATGGGCGACGATCAACGTTTTGATTACTGCTACAAATATGTTTCTGAGCGACCATGGAAAGCAGCGGTACGCGACGGTGAGAGCCCCTTGGATCACGGCACACTCTACGTAGCTAAATTTAGTGACGATGGCACTGGCGAATGGATGCCACTCACCATCGAAAACCCATTGCTCGCCCGCCGTTTCAACAGCCAGGCCGAGGTACTAGTCTACGCGCGCGTAGCCGCAGACCTGCTTGGTGCGACCCCCATGGATCGACCAGAATGGACCACAATCGGGACCAAAGGCGAAGTATTCTGGACGCTCACCAACAATTCCAAACGCACAGAGCCCAATGCTGCAAACCCGGAATCACCTAATAATGATGGTCATATCATTCGCACTAAGGATGCCGATGACCACTTGGGGACGTCATTCACTTGGGACATTTATTTGTTAGCTTCGTCAACCCGCGGCACAGAAGGTGTATTCACCGACCCTGACGCGGCATGGGCAGATCCTTATGGTCGCCTTTTCATCGGCACTGATGGTGGGCAACCAGACGGCCTCGAGGATCAGCTGGTCGTATTCGATACTACCAAAGAGATCCCGGAAGCGAAGCGACTGCTGGTTGGGGTAGCCAGTGATGAAATTACCGGTTTTACCGTTACGCCAGACCAACGAACGGCGTTCGTTAATATTCAACACCCAGGCAATGGCGACCCAAGCAAAACAAACTTCCCTGCCCAATACGATGGCGTGACCATTCCGCGTGATTGTACACTGGTGATTACCCGCAAAGATGGTGGCGTAATCGGCTCATAAGCCAACCCGCGAACCATCACCTGAATAAAAGCGGCCCTTTGTGAGGTCGCTTTTTTCAACACGAATAATACCGAAGCAAAACAAGGGAATTAGCCCCACACAACTTTTCATCATTTTGATCATCAGAGCCTTGCTGTTTGGTATAAAGCGCCTACGCAATATTGGTGAAGTCCTTGGCGACGCGGTAAAAGGTTTTAAGTTAATGCAGCGCACTCATCTCAAAAGAAGACGCTCGTCACACCTAGCAAACTCTCCCAACATTAATCGGTTCCTACAAGACTATTATTCTTGATTTGGGTAAAGTCTGCGCTTTTTAACAATTGCGATGGAGCTGCAACGTTAACATGAGCACCCTTAAAGCCCTCACCCCCGGCGACGCTTTTTTTCTTTTGATTGAAAGCGATAAAACACCCAGCCAAATTGGCATGCTAGCGCGCATGAAGCTGCCTGAAGGTGCGGATAAAAATTACCTGCGCGATTTGGTAGAGAATTTTCGCCAATACCAACCCAAGTCTGCCCCCTTCAATCTCAAATTAGCCAAGCGGAAGCTAACACGCCCCGGTTTTCATTGGGAGCAAGTAGACAACATAGATATCGACTATCACTTGCGACACTCTGCCCTTCCTAAACCAGGCGGTGAGCGCGAGTTAGCAGTATTAATCTCTCGCCTGCACAGCATTCCTCTCGACAAGAATCGCCCCATGTGGGAATGCCATATCATCGAGGGCCTTGAAGATAACTGCTTTGCTCTATATAGCAAAATGCATCACGCATTGCTTGATGGTGTCGCGGGCGCCAGACTTATGTCACAGTGGATGAGCCAAACCAGCCCAGACATTGACGAAAATTTTGTACCCTACTGGGCAATGCCTGCTAACAGCAAAAAGAAACGCACTACGCAAGCAACAACAGAAATCGTTGGTGCTGACGCTGCATCCCTCCTCGCGCAGGTGACAAAGCCCGTAAAAATGACCAGTGGTGTATTTGCAGCCACCCTTAAAAGCGTATTGGGCTCAGTTACCCGTCAACATCCGAACCTGATCCGGCCTTATTCTGCGCCCAATTGCATTCTTAACGATGCTGTGGGCCCTCAACGCAGGGTGAGTACGGTTGAACTTAAAACGGATCGACTTCTCAGTATTGGCAAGGCACTTGGCGGCACACTCAATGACGTTGTCATGGCGGTATGTGGTGGCGCATTGCGCAGTTATTTACAGGAACTGGATGCGCTCCCCGATCGCGATCTGGTCTCGCAGGTACCTGTTTCGTTCCGCAGTAAAGAAGACGCCAGTGGCGGTAACGCCATTGGAATGGTTCTGTCTTCATTGGGCACAACAGAGGCAGACACCCTACATCGGTTTAAAAAAGTTGCTGGCTCCATGTCGGCCGCCAAAGCGCTTCTGTCTAATATGAATGCTGCCCAAATCACTGCCTATAGCGCATTGATGACCCTCCCCTTTACACTAGGCCAAATGACTGGCCTGGGTAATCGTCGCAATAAACCCATGTACAACGTAGTCATCTCTAACGTACCCGGCCCAAGGGACAAACGCTATCTGAATGGAGCCGAAGTATTCAGCGTGCACCCCATTTCGTTTGTGATGCAGGGCCAAGCATTGAATATCACGCTTTTTACATACGGGGATGATATCACCTTCGTGTTCACTGCCTGCCGAGAAACACTCCCTAGCGTCCAAAGGCTGGTGCAACATACGACAAATGCCTTGGAAGAGTTGGAGAAGATCGCCAATAAAGACGTAACACCAGCACCAAACCCAAAACGTCGTGCTAGAAAGAAGGCGACGACACCTGCTTAGCTTGGCCCACCAAAGCGTCAGACGCCCGACTTCGGACGCCCGACGCTTTCATAGCCCCAAACTATCGCCACGCACACAAAATACAATTTAATCTACCCCCAATTATGCACCTATACTAATCTCCACGTTGCGGGAATGCTTGCTGTCTTGCCGCGAAATACATCCTATTCGGAGATATTGAGATGAGCGATACTCAAACCGCAGGCGCACAATGCCCCTTTGGCCATGGCTCGCAGACTAGGCAAGACACACGCGGCACCAGCAATCAGGAATGGTGGCCGGAACAGTTAAACCTTTCCATTCTGCGCCAGCATTCACGTGAGTCCAACCCAATGGATGAAAGCTTCAGTTATGCCGAGGCCTTCAAATCACTCGACCTGGACGCAGTTAAAAAAGACCTGCACGAGCTCATGACTGACTCGCAAGACTGGTGGCCGGCTGACTATGGGCATTATGGCCCGTTCTTCATCCGCATGGCGTGGCACAGCGCAGGCACATACCGCATGGCTGACGGGCGCGGCGGTGCAGGATCGGGTGAACAACGCTTTGCCCCTACTAATAGCTGGCCCGACAACGTCAATCTCGACAAAGCGAGACGCCTACTCTGGCCAATAAAACAAAAATATGGCAACAAAATTTCGTGGGCTGATTTAATGATACTCACAGGCAACGTTGCACTAGAGTCCATGGGGCTAAAAACCTTCGGATTTGCTGGTGGGCGCGAAGACGTCTGGGAGCCCGAAGAAGATATTTACTGGGGCAAGGAGCAAGAGTGGCTCGCCGACGAACGTTATACGGGCGACCGGGAACTGGAACAGCCCCTCGCTGCAGTGCAAATGGGTTTAATCTATGTTAACCCCGAGGGCCCCAATGGTAATCCCGACCCTATCGCTGCTGCGCGCGACATTCGTGAAACTTTTAGTCGTATGGCGATGGACGATTACGAAACCGTCGCACTCTGCGCTGGCGGACACACCTTTGGCAAAACCCATGGCGCAGGTCCCGAGTCACATAAAGGCCCTAACCCAGAAGCCGCCCCAATACAGGAACAGGGGTTTGGCTGGACCAATGATATGCGCAGCGGTAAAGGGGTAGACACAATTTCCAGCGGATTAGAAGGCGCTTGGACCCCCACGCCTACAAAATGGGACAACTCCTATTTCGATACGCTATTCGGCTATGAGTGGGAACTCACAACAAGCCCGGCTGGCGCCAAACAGTGGACCCCCAAAAACCCCGAAGCGCAAGGCACCGTGCCTGACGCGCACGACCCGTCCCGCAGTCACGCTCCCATGATGGCAACAACAGACATCGCCCTGCGTGAAGACCCTGAATATGCGAAGTTATCCAAACACTTTCACGAAAACCCAGAAGAATTTGCCGAGGCCTTTGCACGCGCCTGGTATAAACTCACACACCGTGACATGGGGCCGATCTCGCGCTACCTCGGCAAAGAAGTACCTAACGAAGAGCTCATCTGGCAAGACCCTTTGCCACAGGCCGACTATGCCGGCATTGATAGCAATGATATCACCACGCTGCGAGAGTCCATCAAACAGAGCGATCTAAACGTTCCAGAACTGGTTTCTACTGCCTGGGCATCGGCATCCACTTTTCGACAAAGCGATAAACGAGGCGGTGCAAACGGTGCTCGCATCAGACTTGCGCCGCAAAAAGACTGGCCAGTGAACCGACCGGATCAGTTGGCACGAGTACTCGGTGTACTTGAGGGAATACGTAACGAATTTAATGCCAGCACATCGAAGGGAAAACAGGTATCGATCGCAGATTTGATTGTACTTGCAGGTAATACCGGCATCGAACTCGCCGCCAGTAAAGCGGGCACCCCCATCGAAGTACCGTTTGCACCGGGCCGTACAGACGCAAGCGAAGATCAAACTGACGTCGAAGCCTTTGCTTATCTTGAGCCCGTCAGCGACGGGTTCAGAAACTTCCAGAAACAAGCGTACAGTATCCCTTCAGAAGAGCTACTGATAGACCGCGCGAATCTGCTAGGACTAACGGCGCCCGAAATGACGGTACTCATTGGAGGAATGCGCGTGCTCGATACCAACTCCGACCACAGCAATCATGGCGTATTAACGCGCTCTCCTGGAATATTGAGCAATGATTTTTTCATCCACCTGTTAGACATCTCTACCCAATGGAAACCCATTGATGAGTCAGAACAGGTTTTCGAAGGATTTGACCGTGACACAGGTGAAAAGCGCTGGACCGCAACGCGTTACGACCTGATATTTGGCTCTAACTCACAATTACGAGCCCTGGCAGAAGTGTATGCACAGGACGACAATAAAGAAAAATTCCTCAAAGACTTTGTTGCTGCATGGAACAAGGTAATGAACGCAGATCGCTTTGATTTGTAAATTTTAATGGCTGGCGTCTGGCGTGATTTTAGTGTGTAGGTCGAAATTTATATCGACGCGATGTTGGCCGAAATCCGGGCGCGGCTTGTTGGCATAAATGCCAACCTACATACAACTTCTGTCATCATGCGCCTGAGCGCCATTGCTAAACACTGCTAAGCGGTGAAAGACATCAAGCGATGTGACGGGCAAATATGTAAGGGTATTGATACTTCGTTTAATGTGTCGGAGTTGTCGTACGGCAAAGGACTGACGCCAATCCAATAGGATAATTGGGCGCAGGCAATGATGTATCAATTCGAGGGATTTAAAACTTGCAATTGCAAAAGAAAAATGGCGGTGAGCCAGGGATTCGAACCCCGGGTGGGCTATTAACCCACGGCGGTTTTCAAGACCGCTGCTTTCGACCACTCAGCCAGCTCACCGTCATGTTTTTGTGTCGCTGCTGCGACAGCGGTGTGCATATTACCTGAATCTTTTTGCCTGTCAACGATTAAAGACCGAGTTTTTAGCGGAGATTAAATCCTCGACATAAACGAACAATACATCGCCGCAAGTTGTTGTTTTTTTAAGTTTCGACATTATTATTAGGCTATAGATACAATGTCTCAGCTAATTAATCGGAGTACATCCATGCAAGACAAACGATTCCCTCAATCTCAAGTGGCACACGGTAGCCAGGACGAGCTAGGCACGGTAATGAATACCAATGCGCAGGCCGCACTGGGCTCCGACGTAGCTTCCGTACTCAAAAACACCTATATGTTGCTTGGTTTGACCATTGCCTTCTCGGCATTTGTGGCATACATGTCCATGGGCGCTCCACGCCCTGGCATTCTGATTACCCTTGTTGGTTTTTACGGCCTGTTTTTCCTCACAGCCAAGCTTCGCAATAGCGCTTGGGGCCTGGTAAGCACCTTCGCACTTACCGGCTTTATGGGATACACCCTTGGCCCTATCATCGGCATGTTTGCCGGTGCGGGTGCGATGCCTGTCGTTGTCAACGCACTGGGTTTAACCGCCTTTACATTCTTTGGCTTGTCCGCTTATGCCCTGATCTCCCGTAAGGACTTCAGCTTTTTGGCTGGCTTCCTGATGGCAGGTTTCTTTGTACTGATCGGTGCAATGGTATTGAGCTTCTTTACCAGCATTCCCGGCCTGCCTTTGGCAATCTCCGCGGCATTTGTACTGTTCTCTTCAGCAGCGATTCTGTTTGAGACCAGCAACATCATCCACGGCGGTGAGCGCAACTATGTGATGGCAACCATTGGTTTGTATGTCTCCATTTACAACCTGTTCCTGAGCTTGTTGCACCTGTTGTCTGCCTTCGGTGGCGACGACTAAGCAAAGCAGCTCAATTTAAAGCCTCGCCTAGTGCGGGGCTTTTCTGTTTTTAACGGCAATGATTATGCGCCTAAAATACACCATAGTTGTTCACGCAGGTCCCTTCACCAGCGAAGCGAGCCAAACAGCCCTCCGTTTTACGCAAGCCTGCATAGACGCCGGACACTCTATTTATCGCGTATTTTTTTACCAGGACGGTGTACTAAACGGCAATCAATTGCTGACGCCACCTCAGGACGAAGAAAACCTCCACTCACGCTGGCAATATCTGCAACGCGCTCATAACCTCGAGCTCGTGGTGTGCATCGCAGCTGCGGCGCGACGTGGAATTATTGACGAGAGCGAAGCCAATCGACACAACAAACCCATGCATAACCTGCCTGACGGTTTCGTCTTATCGGGACTCGGACAACTGGTTGAAGCCACCGCGATGTCAGACCGCGTAATCAACTTTGGTGCGTCAGACTAATCATGAGCCAGCAGATTCTAATCGTTAATCAACATGCCCCTTACGGCTCATCGCAAGCCTACGAGGCTCTTGATCTAGCGCTCTCCGCAGCAACCTTCGATCAGAAAGTAAACATTCTCTTCGTGGGTGCCGGTTGCTATCAAACGCTAAAGCGGCAGGACGGAGGCCTTATCGACCGGAAAAACCTAAACAAGATGCTCGCGGCGCTGCCTATTTATGGCATTGAAACCCTACTG
>JBFHVM010000113.1:0-9570 GCA_041589495.1 Oleiphilaceae bacterium
ATGCATTTTTACCCCCTACCCGCTCAACATCGTTCATGCCCAGTTTGTCGAACCAGATAATGTAATCCTGCAAGATATTTCCCCCCGAAGTAATACACGAACAGCCCTGTAGGGCCCTTGGAAAAAGAATGCGGATGATACCACTTTATGCTAGCTTAGGTGAGAAAATGTCGCATTTAGACGCATCTATTTGATAAATAGAGGCTTATTGGCTACACCTTCCCTTTTAATCAGCACAGAAACAGCAACTATGAGCCGTAAACGCACCGCTTTTTTTATCTCCGATGGTACGGGTATCACCTCCGAAGCGCTCGGCGTAAGCCTGTTGGCCCGCTTTGAAGACTTTGAATTTGAGAAGGTCACCCTTCCCTACGTTGATTCGGTCGAAAAAGCCCACGAAACGGTCGAGAAGATTAATACTGCAGCGCGCATCGATGGCGAAAAATCCATTATTTTCGACACCATTGTCGATGACAAGATTCGCGCGGTCATCGCCCGCAGCGATGCCTTTATGATTGATATTTTTGCGGCCTTTCTTGGCCCCTTAGAGCAGGAGCTGGGCACGCGCTCGTCTTATCAGGTTGGCCGCACCCGCATTACCGAGAATTCGCGTTACGACCAGCGCATAGAAGCCATTAATTACGCTCTCGACAACGACGATGGTGCGCGCACCAAGTATTACGATCAGGCCGACGTAATTCTCATCGGGGTGTCGCGCAGTGGTAAAACCCCCACCTGCCTGTATCTGGCCATGCAATACGGCATCAAGGCCGCCAATTACCCCATTACCGAAGAAGATATCGACGACCAGAAGTTACCCGCTTCAATTCGTGATTACCGTGAAAAGCTGTTTGGCCTTACCATCGAACCCGACCGCCTTGCGCTGATTCGTAACGAGCGTAAACCCAACAGCCGCTATGCTTCGATGAAACAGGTTAATTTCGAAGTCGAAGAAGTCGAACTCATGTATAAGCGCGAGCGCATTCCTTTTATGAATACCACCCACTACTCGGTGGAAGAAATCGCAACGCGCATTATGGTGCAGGCAGATTTGCAGCGCCGCTGCTGAGCTGAACACCTCCAACAGATAAGTCTAGGCAGTCATTACGACTGCCCAATTCCCTAAGGCAGCTCTTTCAGTAGATCCTGAATCACAGTTTGATCTACGTCTCTATCGGACAAAAAGCCATAGATAAACTCGGCTTGATCGGCCATTTCCAAACGTTTTGCCTGCAAATCGATCTCCGCGCGCTCCTTTTTCACTAGCTCCAAAGCCGCATCTATAACGCTCCTGTAAAGGTTTTCGGTTTTGTCAGCACTTAATTGCGTATTCAGAGTAAGCTCACACAAGCGAAAGAAAGATTCGCGTAAAAAGAGCACCATTTGCGTCTTCTCGGCAAGACTTACAATACTCTGTGTCAACTCTCCTTTTGCATTGGCATCGGCCTTTGCCGGCAGACTCAACCCACCCTCCAGCTTAGCAACAAGACCAATGGCCGCATCTGGCGCTGGCTCAGCACATGACCGCCAATCAGACGATGCAGCTGACACAATCGTACCGCGCCTCGTCACATCGTAATCCATCCAGTAGCTCGCCCCACTCGACATTTCCTGCATACGCGCCGGCGAGGTGAATGAAGCGCAGCCATGTATGGCTATTGATGTCGCAACAATAAACAAAAACTTCATAACAATTCCCTTTATATATCGGTATTAAGCCCCCTCTCCTGTTAACGAGAAAAGAGGGCATAGCGAGACGTCTTACATCAACATACGGTTACGCTGATGATCCAACAGCTCATCCAACTCGACGGCATACCGCTCATTAAATGACGCCACCACCTCAGCCACGCGCTCCAGCTCTGGAGTAGACTGTCGGGCCATATTTTCGACATCCTGCCACTCATTTATTATTTTCAGAAACTGCATATAGCTCTCTCCATCGAGCGATTTCAAACTATTGAGCGTTGACAGAATAGGGGCTTTAGAGGCGTCCTGGTCTTTCTTGAATTCACCCAACACTTGAAAAGCATAGGCCGCCCCTTTCGCATTATGCGACTTGAGCGCATCTATCATCTTCTGCAAACTCGCATAATCGCTGACGGAAATTGCGCTGACAACGTCCAAAGCCGCCAGAAACTCTCGACCATAATGCTGGACAAGGGTTATCGCGATCCCCTCGTTGTGCAGGCACTCAAACTCATACATGTCGAATATGGTACTTATTTGCATCGGATTGTGAGAAGCAGAGAGACTATCAACTATCATCTCCAACAGTGCGGCAAAGGCAGGCTCATTTCTGAGCTTGTCATTTTTGGAAGCCGTCGTAAGCAGCATGATTACGGTATCGCGATCATTCTTGGTAAAGCTGGGGCTTACATCCAGCTTGGTAGCCAAGGCCATCAACTGTGAGAAGACCTTTGCCGTCTCAAGCTCCTGGGTAGCCTGGGTCAACTTGTTATCCACTGCACGGTTGGCGTAAAAATCGACCAACTGAGTAATCACCCCTATACCGATAAACGATACGAAGCCCACAATAAGATAAATCGTTCTGTACCTTCGAGACTCCCTGGCACTAATTCTATTTTCAACTTCCTTGATTGCTTCAGTGACTTCCGCTGAAATTTGAAACCTAGTTGCATCATCCATAATTCTTCACCTTGTCTTGATGTTTTCGCATTGAGTTTAACTACATCTGTTATATTTCCTTTCGCTTGAAAGCTACTACCTCACTTTCGAAGCGTTGAGGCTATGACATAAGCACAGCACAACTCTCATAATGCTCCTGAATCCACTTACCATACTTCTCTTTTTGCCCACTGCCGTTATAACGCCCCGCAAAACTGCGAAAATCCATATGCTGCAAGTCTTTCGTCATGGCGCTGTCCAAAAAGTCAAACAGCCCGTGAATATGCGCCTCGATACCACGGTTAAAATGATCAAACATCTCCTGTACCGATGCATAACCCAGGCGCTTAAAGTGGAAGCCCATTATTTGCGGCGCCCCCATACTGATGGACAGCAACGCGGCTTCGTCATTCAGATTGCGGGCAAATTCCAGCACATCCCACTCTTTTTTCTGATTACCGTGAAACTTAATCCAGTCAGAATGCTCGTCAATACGCCATTTATGCCCGGTCCAGACTTTGCCGGATGCAAACTTAAAATGCGCATTAAAATCTTCTGCGTGTTGCCTGCCCCAGTATTTCCAGAACTTATGGTTTTCAAAACGTATAATCATGCGGTTGTTGTTACTTTTCTGAAAACCGGCCCCTGACGATTCCACACACAGCACGGCAATAATGCAGGCAACGTCGATGCACTTCTCAGTCGCCAGGCGCTCCAGTAGCCTGCCGTAATTGTTCCAGGTGCGTGCTACCTTTCTCGCCACCCCTCGAGGTGCGAGGGGTAAAAGCTTATCGGGTCGCAAATCGGCATCATCCTCACCATCAACTCCGCCCTCAACCCGCACATAACCATCTTCAGGAGATTGAGCCAGGCGAAGATAATCGTGATGCACAAAGCCAAACTGACCATTGACACTTACTTCATACCATTCGCCCGCCATGGCATGAATAAGCACTTGAGTACCGCGCGTTAAACGCGCCATCACCTCACCTTCGTAACTGGCAGTGCTTCGGAGATTGAGACGATTCGCGGTAACGTGAGCCTTCGCTCCCAAGCAAGGATTCGAGAGTCTCACGTAGTCCTGGGATACGTAGGCCACGCCATCGTCAACGGCGACTTCGAGCCACGGCGGGTGGGCCGAGATCACGTCAATCTTGCTGCCTTTGGCGAGACGGCCCAGTATTCTGGCATTCAGCGAGGGGCTGGTGCGCACGTTCAGGTTGCTGGCGGTCACCTCGCCAGCGACAGTGTTTAGATTAGTTGCGAGCTCTACGAAGCGGTCACTCACATAGGCAGGATGGCCATCAAACTCGATGCGCAACCAGTGATTGGAGAAGGCCTGCACATCCAGCGCAGCTCCCAATGGCAATACGCCACAGACAGAACTGTGAGCATGAGGACGAGTACGAACATTGAGACGGGAAGCGGTAACGGTGCCAAACATGCATCCATTCCTTGCAGGGACCGACCCTGCTATCTAAAGTGAGCTCGATGTGCCATTACCACGGCAAAATCGGTAGTCGGCTGGCACCCAAGACTACTCACTTCAGAGGGACTACACGGTAAGACTACCGTTCATTGACGCTTAAACTCTAGAACAAGTCACTCTGCGCTGTCCAGCACTTAATGGGATTGCCCTTTTTACCTCTAAATTTACTGAACGGCCTGTCGTCCGAGACCATTAAGCACTTGGGAAACTTTCTGGATGACGGCTTCACAGCCCTCCATCGAGTGCCGGCCACGAAGATAGTCAGGATCGTTGAAGGTCAACATTACGTTTTCGTCTGAGCTCTGGGAAATCAGCACCTTTTGCGGCAGATCAATCGCCACGTTTTGTGCACACTGCATAAGCTTGGTGCCCACCTTCGGATTGCCGAAGATGAGCACAGTGGTCGGTCGCAATTCCAGCCCCACAGCAGCGGCATTTTCCTGATGATCAATGCGATTGAATACGGTGAAACCCTTTTCGCGAAGAAGTGCCTCAAAGCGATCAGCCGTTTCCGTTACGGAATACTTGCTTGGCAGTTCTACCAAACCGGGACTCGCGTGAACCTGCAACGCCAGCATCATTGCCAGCGCAACGCACATAGGTAGCAATATCCGTTTCATGACAGCCCTCCTCAGGATCGAATTCCATTCAAACACGAGGTCGTGCTTGTTTTTCTTCGCACCGCGTGCTGCACCAGGCAAATAATGCAAGCTGACAGGGATTTTAGTCGAGCGAACTAAAGCTCCTTAATCTGTAATTTCAGCTCTTCCAGAATGGCCTTGTTTGCCGAGCTTGTGATAACACCCACGCTCGCCTTTTCTGGCTGCAGATAATTGCTGGCAACTCGTTTGAGATCATCTATGGTGACCGCCAGCACATCCTGCCTGAATTTTTCACGCTGCTCTTTGCTGCGGCCAAAGAGCAGACTGTGGTAATCGTTTTTGGCTTCACCTGCCGGTGAGCGCGGTTTATCGATCTGACTAATCACGCCCAAAATGGCCTGTTCCAACTGCTCCGGATCATGCTCTGTGTCAGCCAGCCATTTCAGTGAGGCATCAAAATCGTCCAGCGTATCGGCCAGGCGCGGATCGCGATAGGAGAAAAAGCGAAAACAAGCGGAGAGACTATCCTGACTGGCCCCACCACCATAGGCGCCACCCTGCTCTCGAATAGCCCGATGTAAATAACCGTTACGCAAAAAACCACCCAACACGGTTAATGCGGGAGCATCCGCATGTGCTACCGCAACGGTGGGGTAGGCCTTGGCGCAAAAACTCACTTGTGTTGCCGTCAGCCAGGCCTCGCGCACAGTGTCACGGCAATTGGGTAGCGCAAAGGCTTCGAACGCGTTGCTGGCAGAGAATTGCTGATGGCGCTCGTCGATCGCCTGCACCACCTCACTCATTGGCTCGCTTTCGGCAATGACCAGATACTTACGCGGAGACTGTTTGACCAGCTTGTGCAGCCCTTCCAGCTCCTGAGCCAAATCGGCCAATGCCTGCACATCCTCAAGCCTATCATCCAGATCCTTCAAGGCTGCGATACCTTCCATACCCGCCACGCGATAGCTCAATTGCGCGGCCGGACTCATACCACTCGCCGCAACCCCCATCGCCAGACCATGCCCGTTACTGGTCACCGACTGTTCGCGTCGCGCGCGCATTTGCGCTACCAGCTCCTGAAAACGCTCATGCTCATCAAAGCGCGCAGCATCCAGCGTATCGTGCAGTAGTTCAGTCAGCTTGGCGTGGTTACGCACCAGCGCCTTGCCAGACATCACCAGCACGGCTTTTACCGCCTGCTCATCATCAATCGTGCCTTTGATGGTGGTAAATACCGACATTCCACCCGTGTAGGCCGATTGCCGGTTCTGAATTTCGAGATAGTCCTCACCACCTACCCCCAGCTCGGTCAGCGTGCCAGTGTAAATGGGCAGGAGCTGGCGCTGTTTTTCGTTTAACTGAGGCAAATCCACAATAATTTGCTGATACACAAGCCCGTTTGTGCCCTGCGCATAGCAAGTGATATGCTCGCCCAGCTCCGCCGCTGAGCCATTGGGCGTCACCAGATGCAGAGGCACATCCTCGATACCCACCTTGGGCAGGATAGACTCATCATCCTTGGCTTCCTGGCGCTCTTTGAGCAGGCGCGCCTTTTCGACGATATCGCGTTTTTCGGCATCACTCAGCGCCGCCTGCTTGCGCGCCAGTTCGGCTTTAATCGCTTCACTACGCCGACCTTCATAAGCTTCGTCGGGCTTGAGCGTCAATGTCACACGATGTGGATTATCAAGGAGCAGCTTGCGCACCAGGCCTTTAACGTATTCGGGGTCTTCAACCTTTTCTCGCAGGCTAACCAGAACCGGTTCGAGATCGAGCAGGGCAACCGGATCGCCGCCATGCAACATGGGCGACAGAGCACCCAGAATCAATTGCAGGCCATACGGGTAACCGTCACCCGATACCTCACGCTGACTGAGTTCCAGTTGATGTAAGACGGCATCTAAACGTTCCTTGGCGATGCCCTTTTCGGCAACTTCTTCCAGCACCCTCATCACCATGGCTTCGAATTCGGCTTCGGATCCAGCATCACTACCTTCGAGACCACAGGCGAAAGCCATCTCCCGATTGGAATCTTCAAGACCACACAGTGGAGATGGTGCATGGCCCAGCTTGGTCACTTCGAGCGCGCGCTGTAGGGGTGCCGCGCTGTTCTCAAACAATACATTCGACAACAGATGTGCCTCAAGATTCTGCTCCAGATCAAAGCTATGCCCCAAAAGCCAGGCAATCACGATATGTGACTTGTGCTCAAGGCTCTCACCTTCTTCGATCGGGTAGTTTTCGAGAACACGAATGGGCGCAAAATATCGTTTTTCATCATCGACCCGAATCTTCTCTTCCTGCACCTTAAATCGCTCCAGCGCTAGGGAGTGGAAGGTCTCGTGGTGCTCTTCGGCAGGAATATCGCCATAGGTAAAAAACACCGCATTGCTGGGGTGATAATGCTTGCGGTAGAAGGATTTCAGTTCATCATAGCTCAGATCGGTAATGTGCTCCGGATCACCGCCACTGTTAAAATGGTAAGTACTGGTAGGATACAAATGGCGCGTCAGTGTTTGCCAGAGCTGACTCACGGGCGAACTCATGGCGCCTTTCATCTCATTGTAAACCACGCCTTTATAGGTGAGTTCGGTCTCTGGGTTGTCGGCATCGACAAATTCAAGGCGATGCCCTTCCTGCAGAAAATCCAATTCATCGAGTCGGGCGAAAAACACGGCGTCCAGGTAGACTTCGAGCAGGTTTCGAAAGTCTTTTTTGTTCTTACTGGCGAAGGGGTAGGCGGTCCAATCACTGCTGGTAAAGGCATTCATGAAGGTGTTGAGTGAACGCCGAATCATCATGAAAAAAGGATCGCGTACCGGATACTTTTCACTGCCACACAAGGCCGTATGTTCCAATATATGGGCCACACCGGAATTGTCGAAAGGCACGGTTTTGAGCCCCACCAAAAATACATTCTCGGTGTTGGCGGAGGCGAAATGCATATGCCTCGCTCCGGTTCCCACATGCTCGTACTCCTGCACGTCGATGTGCAAAGCTTCGATGGATTGTTGACGGAGTAAACGAAACTGGGTGTGCGCGGAAGTTGTTGTCATATAGTCAGATACACCTGAAATGCGTGAACACGGGGCTTTAGTCGGCCGATATCAATTGCCTGGCGAAGGCAGCTCTATACCCTAACAAGTGCATTCATCAACAGCAATAGGCATAATTAGGCATGTTTGCTTTTGCTGGCGTTACTGCTGTGACCTGCAGCAGCCATAGAATGTGAACTTTGTGTCAATCCTGCGCTTTAGGCAGGCAAAAAAAAGCAGGCAGGTCTAGAATCAATCTTTTAAGGGCTTTGTAAGCCCCTAAAATTTCAACAGTTTATCAAGCGGCGCCCAGCGCCTGTCGGGAAGTAACTGCATGGTCGATCTGAGACCTCTTCTATTTATCAATGCACTGATGCTCATGCTGCTGGTCAGCGCTGGCTTTGTGACACACGATTCTGCGCCCGAGCGTATCGGCACAGAAGTGCCTGCAGCCAGTGTGCCCGTAAACACTTCTGAGCCGCAATCACAGCTGAGCAAGATATCCTCGACCGAGCAGGACAAGCCGGCTGCAAACGAAAGCAAGGATAAGGTAGCCACGACCCGGCCAGAGGCGACGCGACAGGACAAGCCCCTGCTATCTCGAGAAGAAGCCGAGGCAGCGGTATTTGCGGATGAAGCCATCTTCGCCGACGAAATTGCGTTACCCTCCAAACAAGACATGGAAAAACAAGCCAAACTCGCAGGTTTCGACAACCCCGATAGGGTCGCCGAACCCATGGTGCTTTCCTATAAGTCAGAAGCCAAGCCCGCACCCCAGCCGGCTCCAGCCCCGATTAAAACGGGAACACTGATCGTGCGATCCAATGTGCACGACGATGTCGTACTGGTAAACGGCAAACCCTATGGCCCCACTAAACTCGAACTGGAGTTGACACCCGGCAGCTACACCATCGAAGTCGCCAAGTCGGGCTACGAAAGCTGGACCAGCACGGTAGACGTGCGCCGAGGCAAGAGCCAGACGCTCCTCGCGCGCCTGGAGCATTACACATCGGTGGAATACACCAACGGCGTGTGGCGACACGAGGTCAAAACCGGCGAAGGCACCTATATTGATGACGGCCTGCTGGAATACAACGGTTCTTTTGTGAATGGTCGTTTCCATGGCAAGGGCACCATTCGCTATGCCAATGGCACCAAGTATCAGGGCGACTGGTTCGAGGGGCGCATGCAGGGGCATGGCTCTTACACCACCCCAGAAGGTGACACCTATATCGGCGAGATGGAAGACAACCAGTTTAACGGTGAAGGCACCCTCACCAAGGCGACCGGCGATATTTACAGCGGTTTCTGGATCGATGGCGTGTTGAACGGCCAGGGCTCTCTCACCACCAAAGATGGACTACTTTACGTGGGTGGTTTCTCCGACAACCTGTTCCACGGCAACGGCTCATTAACCTACCCCGATGGCGGCCACTACGAAGGCTCTTTCTCCAATGGCATGTTCCATGGCAAAGGCGTGGAGATTTATCCCAGCGGCAAGAAATACGTTGGCCAGTTTATCGATGGTTTGTACCACGGCAAGGGGGAGCTGTTGAACCCCAATGGTAGTAAGATCACCGGCACGTTTAAAGATGGCAAGCCGTTTGGCAAAGTCACACTCACGACCGCTGAGGGCGAAGTGTTTACCGCGCGCTCCAGCGAACCCGGCGTGTGCTACCGATTAAAGAGCTACCGAGCGACAGAATGCCCCGAGCTTGAGGGTTGGTAAGGCATGACCGCGCGCCAATACGTGAAATCCTGCAAGGGCAGGATTGTTGTTTATACTGAATTGAAGGACCCTGACTATGATCGCGGC
>JBFHVM010000114.1:0-9533 GCA_041589495.1 Oleiphilaceae bacterium
ACGATTGACAAACTCGGCGCTGCGCCTTCTGACGGCATCTCCTCCGACCCACAGGATCCTGCTGATGCGGCGGCACTAGCAGCTGGCGACCTAGTGATTAACGGTATAGCGATAGGCGCCTCAACTGGCGTAGACGACGCATTCTCTAGCGGCTCACAGGAGCAATCAGCTATAGCCAAAGCGGCAGCCATTAACCGCGTTACCGACCTGACAGGCGTCCAGGCGGTCATCAATGGTACGTTTATCGGAGGTACCAGCTATACCTCGGCAGATGCCGATGGCACCGTCACCCTTAATGGTGTAACCATCACGGTAGCAACTGACGCAGCCCTACCCGAATCCGTGAACCTGAATACCATCGCCTCAGCGATTAATCAGGTATCTGGCCAGACCGGTGTTGCAGCAACATTTACGGGCAACCCCGCTCAAGGCATCACACTAACCGCTGAAGACGGCCGCAATATCATTATTGCAAACGGCACCTTGACCGCCTCTGCTCTGGGCATAGGCGCAGCAGGTACCTACACTGGCAGTTACACGCTTTCATCTTCTGACGGCACTGCTATTACGCTTGACACCAATACCGGCAACATCGCTAACGCAGGCCTTGCAGTAGGCACCTTCAGCGGTTCTAACTCTGGCGTCATCAGCGAAGCCGTTCCTGCAACCGATATGGCATCTGGTGATTTGGTCGTAAACGGCGTTCCTATCGGCCCCGCTCTGTCGATATTCGACACTGCTTCAACAACAGCCCCTCAGCAGAGCGCCATCGCCAAAGCCAAGGCAATTAACGATGTCGCCGATCGCACAGGAGTAACCGCTCAGGTTACCTCTACGATACAGAACGGTGTGACTGTACCTGCCACACCATCAGGTGCCGGCACCGGCACCTTCGATATTAATGATGTCACGATTAATATCTCCTACGGCGCAACGGACTCAGCGACAGACCGCCAGAATGCGATCGTGTCAGCAATCAACAATAAAGCTGGCCAATCTGGTGTGCGCGCTGAGGCATTTGCAGACACTATTCGCCTGATCGCTGAAGATGGTCGAAATATTCTGCTCGACAACTATACCGGTACGCTCACCGCGGCCGATGTAGGCTTACCGGCCACCGGTACTGCCGCCAGAGCTTCAATCACTCTGCTCTCTTCGGGTCAGATTGAGCTGGAAACACTCACCGGCAATATTGCCAGCACTGGTTTTGAAGTAGGTACCTACGGCTCAGGCGAGACCGGCACCTTGATTCAGGACGTGGACATCTCTACCGTCGACGGTGCCATACTGGCTCTGGATGCAGTAGACAACGCCCTTAACGTGATTAACTTACAGCGCGCCAACCTGGGTGCGATACAAAACAGGTTTGAATCAACGATTGAAAACCAACAGATCACGTCGGAAAACCTCAATGCGTCCAACTCGCGTATTCGAGACGCCGATTTCGCCGCCGAAACGGCTGAATTGTCGCGTACACAGGTATTGCAGCAGGCTGGCTTATCGATACTTAGCCAGGCCAATGCCCAGCCTGAGAACGTATTGCAGCTACTTCAGTAACATTCTTTCGAAACTCCTGATTTTAGCCGGCCTTGCGCCGGCTTTTCTGTTTTAAACCCGCATAGTAACGACACGCCAAAACGCCACAATATTTCTATCTGACCAACTGATTTCTGGCATGAAAATCGCTCCCATTCCAATAACCGCGCAATCAGGCGCTATTTACAACAAAAGCGGAAGAGGTTTACCCATCATGGCAAGTTCAACGTCGCATTTATATGCCGCCACTCCCGATTTAAGCCTGCATGATCAGGCTAACGCTGCCCGCAACCTGCTTGCAGCCAATGAGCTGTATCGCATCTGGAATTCGAGCCAATACGCTCAAACAGAAAGACGAAAAGCACTGGGTGAATCCAGAGCGCTGACCGAACAGGTGCTGGCAGAACTACCAAAGCACGCTGGTGCACTTAATCTTCTTGCACGCATAGAAATGGACGACGCGCAATTTGCCAAGGCCGAACAGCTCATTCTGGAAGCACGCAAACAAAACCCGAATGACGAAAATATTGAACTTAACTACGGTTACCTGCTCCTTGCTCAAAAACAATTCGATGCGGCCCAGGCTCAGTTCTTATCCATACTGGAACTGCACCCTAAAAGTGAACGCGCTTTCTCTGGGATCGCGCTTGCAAAATTACGCAGTGGCGATTATTTAGGTGCAATGAACCACTACCGACGATTAATTGAGCTTGGTCTTAACACCACCAACAATCAAAAGCTTCTTGTTGATTCAATGGAGTTTTTAAGTGCCGAGAACTACCAACCAGACGTCGAAGCCCTACTTTTAGATTGTTTCGAATGGGAAGATATCGATGCGAGTAAGCTCTCCAACCTTGCCACCAGCCAAATTGTAGCGAAGTACGATTTGCATGATGAGCACGCCATTCTGGATCTTGACGCCCTACTGTGTGACCCGCTTCTGGTACATGCCATATCTAAATGCTTACTCACCGCGGTAGAAGCCGAAGGCCTTATTACCGAGTTGCGGCGCGTTATTATGACCGAAGTCAGCATGACCGAAAACCTGCGTGATGAACTCTTACCACTTGCAATTGCTATAGGTCAATACGCGGCGCGATCTGATTACATACTGATGATGAGTTCGGATGAGGAGCAGGAAGTTTCGGCTCTTACTTATAAAATCAGCGCATCAACAAACGCAAAATGGCAGATAGATGACCTTGCTGGTGCCTTAATCATTCTCTCCATGTACGAGCCGCTCTACTCGCAAGCCTTCAGCTTCAAACTGCTGGCCCACGACCTTAACGATTGGCCTATGGGAATGCAGTCACTCCTGCAAAGCAACCTTTACGAGCTATGTGATGAGCACCAGATTTACTGCGATATTTTTGGCATCAACGCCCAGAATCACAGTAACAATGAAATAAAGCGCGCCAGCGAACGCTGGTCGGCGTTAAAACAGTTCAACCGCAGCAGCCTGTACACAGCACTTTGCCAGGAGCTGGATGAAAAGCTTGTTCCAGAGCGTTTCTGTGAGGGCTCACTGAACGTATTACTTGTCGGCTGCGGGAGCGGTCAGCGCGCACTCTATCTTGCCAACTATTTTGATGGCCTTAACGTGTTTGCAGTTGATGCCAGCAGAGAAAACATTGCGTATGCGAACCTAAAAGCCCGCGAACAGGGATTGGATAATGTGCAATTTATTCATTCCGAATATGAGCATGCATTAATTTCGGAACACCAATTCGACATCATTGAGTTTAGTGATGACATTAATCACGTGGAGAATATTGCGACTGTATTGGATGAGTGGCAATTACTGCTAAAAGAAGATGGCTTAATACGCCTCAATTTTGCAACACAGGAAAGCGTGGCAGGCATTAAAGTTATTAACCAGTTGGTGAAAGACCGTAGGCTATCGCCAACCATCGACAACATCCGTCACCTGAGAGACGCGATCATCCGGGAATCCAGCAGTGGACTCTGGAGCAAGCTGTTTCAGGATCAGCGATTTTATACTGGATCAGGATGCCGGGATCTTTTCTTCAAGCGCCATAACCACGCCTTTGACCTAAAGGACATCGATGCCCTGCTCAAGCGCACAAACCTCAGCTTCATAGGCTTTGCTGATCAGGAGCAGCTCCAGATAAAACACTTGAATGACAAAGCAGCATACAGCCTGCTAGCCTGGCATGTAATGGATCAGGACAATGCACTGTTTAAAGAGCGTTATAGTCTTTATTGCAAAATAAACGGTTAAACACCCTGACGATATGCGGGCTTTCTGGTCCGCTTATCGCCCCCCAAATTGCGAAATAATAACCGTACAGTGAAACGCCCTGCTTAGGCCCGGATTAATCGGAAGACGAACCATAAGCCAGCCACCGCTGATAGTCTTGCAAATCATCGACATCCCAACGCTGATCAAGACTTGCAACGCTATAACCCAAACGCGCCGCGTTATCACACGTTTGCTGCAGCACTCCGTCGCCACCCCAGCTCACATCGACAAAAATATCCGCTACAAATCTTCGCGCCCCGATCAGCACGTAACCGCCATCTTCCGCGGGCCCCAACACGAGATCGTGCCGATTCAGCTGCCGGAACGCCTCGCTTATGTAGCCGTTGTCTATAGTTGGGCAATCACTACCAACGATAACGATCGGCGACTGCTCTTTTGCCTTGCTCAAAACCGCCGCCATTTTTGCCCCTAAATCTCCAACTACCTGCGGGCTAACATCAGGTGGTAAAGCGTCGTTGAAGATTCTCTCGTCTCGTGAAAGCTTAAGCGAGCTATCACTTTGGATATGGTCGAGATGCACCTCGTAACGATACGATGTATTTTTCAAAACGGAGACAACCTGGCAAAAGAGCGCAACATGCACCTGCATCGCTTTTGTATCGCCTAATTTTTTCGCGAGACGCGTCTTAACCTTGCCGGGCCTTGGCCACTTTGCGAATTGCACCAAGGTGCCGGTATTTGCCGAATTCTTACTAATGTTTATACACTCCAGGCATAGTTAACGGGCATAATAGCTGACATTCGACAAACTAAGGCATAAATCCAACTATATGGTTTCGTTGCGAAAAGCCGAATGGCTACCTGAATTCAGCACGATTGCCTGCTACAACGACGCAGAAGTGACCGAAAAGCTAGGCAAGCTTACTCAGCTCGAAGATTACCATAAAGCGCTTCGCTTTCTTGAAGGCATTACCAAGCGGGCACTTTCAAACAGCGCGCTCGCGGCGATAGCACGGGCGAGCAACCTAGATGAAGTTCAAGAGTGCATGGAACAGCTATTGTTGCCCCCAATCAAGCACAGCATTGATCATCTTGAGATAACGGGCCTTGAAAACCTATCTGCCAAACAGCCTTATACCTTTATTTCGAATCATAGAGATATTGTACTCGACCCCTTGCTCCTCAATTTGGCATTAAAGCAGCATGACTTCAACACTGCACACTGCGCTATTGGCGACAATCTTCTTTTTAACGAGTTTGCCGAACACCTTGCCAAACTTAATCGCTGTTTTACGGTAATGCGCGAGCAGGTTTCACCAAAAGCAATGTTACGCAGCATGAAAACACAGTCAGCCTATATCGCATACCTGCATCAAGTTAAGTCCAATATCTGGCTTGCGCAGAAAGAAGGCCGCGCTAAAGACAATCGCGATATTACTAACCCAGCGTTATTGAAAATGCTTGCTTTATCACGCGATAAGTCGGTACCCGCAACGGAATATTTAAACGCGATGAATATTGTTAGCATCAGTTTTTCGTATGAAATGGACCCCTGCGACGTTAGCAAGGCCCACCAACTGGTTCAAACGAAACATAACTCAAGCTTTGTTAAACACGCCGAGGAAGACCTCAATGCTGTCATGATGGCATTGAGCGGTGAAAAAGGCCGTGTTGCAATCCGTTTCAGTAAACCCATGCATTTTGACAATACTGAGTCTTTTCCTGAGATGGCAGCAAGAATTGATAAGAATATTCACAGCAACTACCAGCTTTACCCAATTAATTATGGTGCTTCACAACTGTTGGGTTTAGACCTGCCACAAATGGAATACGGTGCAACGGAGATATCTTTAGCTGCAGAGAAACTGGCCCAGCGACTGGCTAAAGAAACGGAATTGATAAGAACCTGTGTTCTGCAAGCGTATGCACAACCGGTAGCGGCCAAAGCCAGAGCCTTGAACATTACCGAAACCTCTGACACACACTAATTAGCACAAATCTGCCAGCAAGACAGGTTTTTTAATGCCGTACCCTTGGGAATGATCTACACCTATCTGCTGGAGCACAGCTAAAATTTCTGTGTTTTCTACGTATTCAGCAACCGTTTCAATACCCATAAAGTGCGCCAACTCGTTAATGGAGCGTACAAGTGCCTGATCATTTTTGTTTTCGACCAGGTTGCGAACAAACATGCCATCAATCTTGATGTAATCAACGGGAAGTTTTTGAATATATGCGTAAGACGAAAGCCCTGACCCAAAATCATCCAACGAAAACGTACAGCCCTTAAGTTTTAATACACGAATAAACTCCGATGCATCGGCCAAATTATTAATCGCCGCGGTTTCGGTAATTTCAAAGCATATTTTTCTTGGATCTACAGTCGTAGCAGCTAGCTCGCCCATGACAAACTCAAGAAACTTGTCATCACTCAGTGAGTTGCCTGATAAATTAATGGAAAAACCACTCGATTTATCTACAACAGAGGGATTCTCTTCCATCCATTCCAGCACGTTGTGCACGACCCACTTATCGACACGTGCCATACGGCCAAAATGTTCTGCCGCCTCGATCAACATAGCCGGCGGTAAAATCTGCCCCTCGTGCTGAACACCAAGCAATATCTCCCAATGACTCAAATCTGCATTATTTGCCCCTGTCGGCCTAATTTCCTGGCACCGCAATGCCAACAAGTCATCCAGGGAGCTATCGAGACGCTGTATCCAAAGCAGCATTTCATCCCGTTTGCGTTGATCTTTGTCTTGCGCATGATATTCAACAACACGATTCTGCCCCTGGGATTTTGCCGAATCACAAGCCAGTATCGCTTTACGCATTACCGAATCATATTCATCGGTTTCAAGATCAATCTGCACAAGACCGGCACTGACAGTAGACTCAATACTACGATCTTCCCAGACAAAGCTACTTTCAGCTACCGAAGCACGAATGCGGTCAGCTACTTCATTAGCACCGCTTTGACTAGCATCCGGTAAAATCATGCCAAATTCGTTACCACCCAGTCGACCGCAAAAACCGCCTTCAGGGCTGTTATCCCTAACTATATCCGCGACATGACGCAATATTGCATCACCCGCCAAGTGACCATAATTGGTGTTGGTAACATTGAATTTATCCAGATCAAAATAAAGCATGTAGGCGTGGCTTTGATTGGCAAGTGCCGATGCCACGCTTTGTTTGAGCGCTCTCTCGAAAGCCTGCCGGTTTAGCAAACCTGTCAGCACATCACAGCTCGCCTGGCTGGATAACTCTTCGTAAACCGATTGCACCATCTGGTGCAGGCCTTGATCCACCAACGGGACCTGCTCACTATCGATAAAGCTGGCTTTACTCTCTTTAAAACGCACAACCAGATCATCAAGAGAGATGTCTTCATCTTTCATTCCCTGACTGTCTACAAACACGAAACGAAAGGACTCGCGCCCCGACCAGGCCAGCCTCAGGCAGCGCGCACGACCACTATCATCGACCATTTCAACCCAGTCGCCAATCTTCAACGACAGGATTCGTTTGTGCCAATGCGTTAGGTCATTACCGCCTTCATAAGGTTGTAGCGCTTCAATATCTTTCTCATGCTTTTCAAATGGCCAGTCGTATTCGTTGATTGAGACCAATATGGGCTCAGCCTCATTAAACAGGCAATCGTTAAGATGCTTGAGAACCGTTGACAACTCTGGCTTCGCGAGGGCCTCAAGCTCTCTTTCGACCATTTCATACAAAGACGGGGCTTCGAGTTCCATTTCTAGCTCTAGCGCCCAACGATCAATTGCTTCTATATCCTGCCCAAACCAGCTCATTAACTGGTCGGGCACATTGAGCACCTCTCGATAGGCATCGGAGCGCTGTCCGGAACGGACAATTGTCGCAGCCATATGTTCGCGCCAACCCGCTTTATCGAGCAACTCGAGCAAGACCAAAGGCACCGACTGCTTATCTAGCAGACCTCGCAAGTCACTCACCACTAGATGGCGCGCTTCAGCAATGTTCTTCCGATCTTCGTAAGAGCGAGCGATACGCTCGGAGTTTCTTTTATAGGCCTGCTCCTGCCGTTCGAGCAATTCGTTAAGCCGCGCAACGATTTCATCAATTGCGTTTTCGTCTTTATCAAAATCCGCCACCAAACGATCTATATACTGATCAAGCAGGCCTTCTAAGCGCTTATTTCCTCCATGCTCCCCACTGGCAAGACGCGCCAGCTTATTAAGCATTTGGCGTGCAGGATGTTTCGCATCAGAGAAAAAATCGTCATCCCTGAGCACAATTTTGAGAATCGTGAGCTTGAGTTTTTCGAGCCATTTTTGAAGGATGCCACTGACACCCAACTTCTCTACGATCACCTTAAAGAAACGATCGGTGACATCAATAAGTTCGGATTCCTGCTGCCCTAAACCGGCATCAAGGTCCGCTCGATCAGCAAGCCCCTTTTCGATAAGTGCTCGCAGACTGGGACCGGGTCTGTCTTCAACCGGCGCTGGGACATCTCGTTGGAGGCTACTGATCAACGAAAGAAGCTGGTTTCCAGCCAGCGCCTTGGTGGTCACATTACCTACGGTGCGAACAGATTTAGATTTGCTGGCACGCAAGCGTGCGCCGGAAGTCAGAGAGGCATTTAACCTGGCAAGTGCGCCCAGGGTATTCAGCTGTCCCGGAGCATGTGTTTCGGACAGGCCTAGCTCCGCATCATATTCAAAGTTTTCGGGGGCATCTTCAGCTGGTGACTTATCCACCGAATTTAAATCCGCTTCCTGGAGCCTAGAGGTTTTAACGGCGGCTACGCGCGGCTTGGCGGCCTGCGCACTGACCATTTTTAGTTTCTGTTTTGATGCCAGCGCCTGAACTTCACCATAAAAAGTTCGCAAATCAACCAACAGGGATTTAGCGATCGCTTTATAGATCAGTGACTGAGGGGTTGTAGGGATTTCAAGCCCATCTATGGCCGGCTTGATCTCGGACAGAATCTTCTGCGGCCCAATGAGTACATCCCCTTCTTTGATTTCCTTATCACCCAAGGCATTGAACACACGAAGCAGATCGATCAACTCAATGGACAGTTCGCGCTCTAAATACTTGATGGCCTTGTTAACGTTTAGCCAGTCTTCAAATTCATCTTTCGAAACCAAGGACAATTGCGAAACATCAACACCAGACAAAGCACCACTTGAAGGCTGCCCAGCCTTACTACCAAGTTCCGATTTAAATTGAGATAACAACTTATCGCTGACACGCGTCGCTAGCCACTCGTGATTTGACTCGAGCAGATTAATTGCAAGCGAATAATCGTTTTGTAACCAGTCTTCGATCTTTCCAACCTGGGCGTACAACTCAGACGCGGCAGAGCGTGAGGCGCGCAGAACGATCTGATCCATTTGCTTAACACAGAGTGCATAAAGTTCCTTTAGCACGCTCTGTTGTGATGTGTCGATGTGATGAGACTCTGTCATGCAGGTCAATACTTTTTCATTTCCTTGCTCTATATCTTTTAATGCTAATCTAAAAGGCTGATTTCACAAGGAAAAGGAAACAATATTTTACACAACACTTTTTAGGCCTCACCCATAAAAAACATTAAGCCCTACCCAGCCGCATCTGGTACACTTTCGGGTCTTCCAAATAAGGGTGACATAATGAACCACCTGTTTGTCGACAATCTGACTGTTATCGATTTTTCTTATTACCATAATCAACGCGGCATTCTTGGAGAAAGCTGGATAGTTGACATTGAACTTGGCGGCGAACTCGACGCCCAGGGCAT
>JBFHVM010000115.1:0-9528 GCA_041589495.1 Oleiphilaceae bacterium
AAAAGATGATGTTCAAATATTTTTCATCGCAATAATAATTATCTGCAATGCTTCCTGTTCGCTTTACCCAAACATCAAATTTAATCATCTTATTTCTACCTAAAAAATCAGCCAACACATAACAAGGCAATTAAGCGGGACTACAAAAAGCGTAGCCCCTTATCTAGTCGTTAGGTAGGCAAATTGAAAAACTTGCGCACCCGTTCAACTAGGTTGTCAATAAAATCAAATATCTCATCCATAAAAAACAACAGCGAAAGCTGTGCAAGCAAAAAACCTATGCCACCACCAACAAACATCCAAATTAATGTGTCCACTTGTAATCCTCTCTACCTAACAAGTAATTCAACCAGACGCCGAACACTTGTTTTGTTTACTGTTAGCGCACTATGGCGCTGGTTAATAAAGCGTTAGCCATAAACCACATACAGCGGCAAAAAAAGAAATAACCAAACCACTGCTGCGGAGATTGTTCCCACGATAAAACCAAGCATGTTTAATCAACCTGGCAAATTAGCTGCGCCCCGAATTCATCAAGCAGCGGATTACCGTGCGTGTCATAGAGCCAGTCGTCGATGCAAACACGGACAACCACCTCAATCTCAGGAATGTCCGGAACTTCATGCTCGATATCTAAATTACAACCTGTTGCCAGTAACGCGAATATAAGTGCTATGTGCTTCATATCAGCCTCCTTGTTTGGCTTCGATTAATTGACCATGTAAATCGTTGATAACCTCCGCTTGCTCGCGGATCTGTCGCTTATCCTTTTCAGCTTGATGCTTCAGCAATGTGTTCGATGCTTTCAGCCGCTGATTCTCATCCCGTAATTCACGCTCAGTCATACCTTGCCCCCTGTTCTGGCTTTGATTAATGCCTCGAGTCGCTTCTTCCCTTCGTGGATATGACCAACGGACATGATGCGGTAAGCCTCGATCATTCCTTTTAATAACGAATCGCGGTCGCCTTTATATTTCGCTGCGGCATTCGATAGCTGTTGCAGTCGTTGATCATGTGTCTTCTGTGCTTCTGTGTCGCTCATTGCAGTACCTTTCTGAATATCTGGTTAATGTCAGAGTCGTAGTAATACTCATCCCAAGCGGGAGGCGTGTACCTCCCTGGCGCAAGACCCATGCCTGTATCGGTAGCAATCGGCCCGTCCGGCACGTCGAGCCACTTCTTACCTGAAGAGCCAAGACCAGACGCACTGACCAGACGACCATCCTTCATTAAGTCTTCGATCATGGTGCTGACCTTGTGCTTACCTATTTCAGCAATTACAGGAGGGCGAGTGTCGGCGCGTTCGTGGAAACCATTCGCGCCCGTCTTGGTGTAGGGATGACCAGCTTCAGCTGCTCGCTGGATAGCGAAGGCCAGCCAGGCCATCTGTTCTTTTGATCCGCTGCGCTTCGATTCAATCTTGTCGCGACTGGTTGCGTCCTCAAGTAGGCCGGTCTTGTTTCGCAGCAATGTCTTAACCCCTTTGAACATCTCAGGGTTATTGGCTTTGATAATGGCGGAGCGATAACAGATGTTCGGCTGCGGCTCGATCTTCATTGCCTTCAAGCGGCGGCTCCATTCGTGATCGTGCCAGACACCGATGCCCGCACGCACGCCATTGATAATGGCCCCGGATCCACGGACAGCCGCCTTCATATCGTCGGTTGACGTGATCGGATCACCCTTCCTGATATGGTGTGTCACCATCAAGGCTGCGCCCAGCTCGCCGCATAGCGTACCGGCAGCAATGGCAAACCAGTCTTTTACTGTGGTGCTGTTATTCTCTTCGCCATGCAGCATGGAGCTGAACGTATCAATCACGACGAGCGCAACATCACCAATCTCGCGAATCTCATCAACGAGCTGCTTAAACTTGGGGGATGCGTGAGGCTGGCCATGGAGATCAATCACCACATTGAAGACACCGCCACAATTCACCAACGGCAAAACAATCAGACGGTCACCAGCATCATGCCGCTTGCCGTCTGGATCCATATCCTGAATACGAATATTCAATTCGTCCTGATCGTCCTCGGCTGTGATAATGACAACACGCTTGCCTTCACACTCGTCAGTCAGCGGCTCACCCATCCAGAAGGATTGATCACCCGGTTGATAGGTCGCCAGCTTCAGACCCAGCTCGAGCGTCAGAAATGTTTTACCTGCGCCACCCTCGGCAACCAACACCTGTGGTACGCTGGCCTGAACTAAACCTTTAACAAGGAAGCGACGCGCAGGCGGCTCGCCGCGTGTCCAGTGTGTGACGGCCCAACCAGCCAGCCCGCCTGGGCGATCTGTTACCCCGGGAATCTCCTGAGCTTTTGTCTGGGTGATCTGGTGTTTAGCTGCCAGTGCATTGAATTCGCGTCGAGCCCGGTCATCTGGCCAAGGCGGCTCCATATTGGATAGCATCCAGCCCACGGTAGAATCGTAAGCCTCTTCAAGCGTGCCCTTACCTTCAGCCGCCCAGCGTATCCAGTAGCCCGCCACTTTAGAGAACGCAGCAAAGCGAGTGATCTCCCCTTCAGCACCTTCCTGTACTGTCTGTGTCATGGTGTCAGATACACTGGCGGATCCGCCGTGCAGGGGAGCGTCGCTGAAATCAAGCGGCTCGGGTTTCTTTTCAGGTGGTAGTGCGTCCTCGATATCATCAAGATGATACTCAAGGCCGTTATCAATACGGATAATTTCAACCGGCTGGCGCTTGCTATTCTTCGCGTGAATGGATCCGGGGATCCGGACAGGCTGGTGAGCCCGGCCAACACCGAACGACTCGTCAGCGCCAATCAGGACAGCGATACGGTGACGGATCTTGCAGACGCGCTCAACGTCATCATCGAATTCGCTCAGCATCCAGTAAGCGTGCAGCTTGCCTGGCGATGACTGAACCACAAGGCTGGCTTTACCAATCAGTCGCTCCGCCTCTTCCAGTTTTTCACTGGCATCGCCGCTGTCGATATCAACCAGAATATTCGTGAAACCAAGAACGTCTTTTGAATGGCCGCCCTGATCCTGAGTTACACCGGGAATTAAAAAAGAGGCTACATTGTGTTGCCCCCATCGCTCGACGTGCTGCATGACCATGTTTAACAGGTCTGGATGATTCGCGGGTAGCCAGATTGTTTCCCTGAACACCCCTTCCTTATCTGTACCCTTCTCACCTAACCCGCGGAGAGCAACAAAGCCTTCTTCGGCAAAGCTAAATATCAGATCAAGGTATTGAGATACTGCTTCTTTGTTTATCATCTGTTGGATAACCTACATTTCAGACAGTGGGTGCGCCAAAACGCTCATAATCGTCAGCACAATCCTTGTCACAGAAAAGCCGCTGATCATCCCTCAGCGGTTCACGACAGTTATGACAAGTTCCCCGAGGCGCTAACCCCGGGGAATCTTGCATATTCTGTAGCGTGTTATTCAAATAGAACTCAGCCAAGTCATTGGCCTTATCAGCTACATCGCTCATTTCTAATTTTCCTGTAGTGTTTTATCGACAAGTAACTCAAGCGCTTTTATTGTGCCTGCGTTACAGAGAAGAATGTCACCCTTGCACGGAGTAACGCCATGCTCGCTGACGTGATCTTCAGCGGGTGTAGCATCCGGCCTCATAACATGCCAGACTTGGCCGCCGTTCTCACGGATCCAATCTGCCTCGTCATCGAAGCGGATATCAGAGACGACGAAGCCTGCAGCTTTGGATTCTTGATACATCTCATCACAGCGACGGATCCAGACATCCTCTGAAATGATATCGCGGCCAAACTCAGTGCCCAGCAGCTGGGCCATTCGCCTGGGCGACATGCCATACCGTTTGATGGCTTGCTCTTTAACTGGGTGTTCGAAGTGAGCATCAGTCAAACCGAACATTGCTTTCAGTCCTTCCTTAATCGGCGAGGCCAAAGCGTACTGTTGAAACATATATTTAGCGTGGAGATAGTTAGCTATTGTATCCTTCCCCGTACCGGCTTTGCCGGATAACCCTATCAATTTCATTAAAAACTCCTTTATGAAATTTGTCTGTTGTTATTTTGTTTGACGTGTTGATACTAGCCTACATAGTGTAGGGATTGCAACACTTTTTTATTGAAAATTCCATTAAGCCCAGCATCGTGCTGACCAGTCACAGAATTTGCACTTGTAGTTCGCCGGGTCATTCGTAACCCGGGGTAACTCATGCTCGTTATTAGCGTCGATAACCTTGACGCCTTTATCACTATACATCTGAGCGTCAGCCGCATTGAATTCAACCAGCTCGCTTTCCAGCTCAGACGTATCTGTATTCACAGAAACAAACAACGCGCTGTGTAATTCCATGTAAGCCATGTAGATCTGTAGCTGTGCGTAGTACACCGGGAATGCTTTTTGCACGCCGTCTCGCACAAACTCACGCCACTTACTGGCCTTCATTATCTTATGTTCCCACAGCAGCGGGTAAGGCAGTTTTACTGGGCCATCAACTAAGCATCCGTCGATATGCCCCTTAATCCTGTACCGCCCTGAATCAGGATCTTGTGCCACAGCAAAACCAAATTGAGAACCATCTGGCCTGGCGATCCGCAGATCAAACCCGGCCATGGTGAACCACTCCGCAGTCTCGTCTTCATGCCAGTGCCCCATCCGAAATCGTCGGAGAGTCCTGCCCTTGAAGCCTTTGCCCGGGTCGCGTGGTGTGTTGTGGTATTCGTAGAACAAGGCTTTCAGACACTCTACACCAAGTCTACTGCCGCCGAGGTAATCACGCGGCTCCTGCTTATCATTTTCGATTTCAAGAGCCCTGTCAATAACCTCATTTATCTTAGCGGAAATTTTCGCATTCGGTTTCGGCGCGAAATCCATATCCCCCGTTTGGGTGAATTTATTGTGATGTGCTTGTAGAAAGTTATTCAAGATTTATCCCCTTCAATCAATCGGTTACGCCTTTCTAAAACCAGTCCGACCGCGTATCTTGTTGAGCCCCAGCAGGCCCCGCATAACCGTTTGCCATCGGTCGTAAATGGCGCGTTTTTCTCGCCACAAACCTCGCAGTTCTGATAGGTTTTTTTCCCATTGTCTACGCGGCCTGGCATGTCTGAAGCTCCAGACGCTTGCGGACACTATGTTGGTTCCACTTCCAAGTAATCTCGCAGGCAGCGCGGTAACGGGTGTACATCATGGCCTTAATAGGCTCTATCCCAAGCTGTTCACACTGCTTGGCAGTGGCTGGTAGATGCAGCCATGCCTTGGTCTTACCGGCTCCCTTGGTGTCGCCGTACTGGCGCAGGAAGTCGTCTGCCGCAGCGATACACACCAACCTGTCAGCAACTGCGCAGATCTTGATACCGACTTCCTTGCAGCCGCCCAGCGCATACCATTGGCCCTTATACATGACGCACATTGCCCATGCGTCGAAGGCCGTGGCCACCAATACCTGATCATCAAACAGACTTTCCCAGCGGAATGGCGACTCTTCAAACAGATCTATCTCAGTGAGAGCGAAATCCTGCAAGACTTCACGCTGCTGGGCGATGGCTTCAGCTCGGAACTCATGGCCGCAGAATGGGCACTCGGTCAGGGATATCGGAATGTCAGCCTTGCAGCCTGGGCAATTCTTTTTTGGGGCTTCGGCATCTGGATCCTTCTCGCGTCCTTCAATATTGGCTGTCTGTTCCAGCGATCCATGGGTCAGGCAGGATGTGCCGAAGTCGATAATGATGCAGTCATTCTTAACCACACCCGGGTACTTTTCCGGGTCAATGGTGCGTAGACCGCGCCCGATCATCTGCATCATGGTTGATTTGTATGATGAAGGTCGGAGCAATACGACACTTGAGCAGGGTGGGCAATCCCAGCCTTCAGTCAGTACCGCAACATTCAAAAGAATCTGAATGCGACCAGCTTCAAACCAGTCCTGATACTTCTGGCGATCCGAGCTACTGGTTTCGCCGGTAATCATTTCACAGGTCACGCCTGCCAGGCGGAAGGCTTCCATAACATGGCGGCAATGCTGCACAGTGGAGCAGAAGATAACGGTCTGACGATTACCGGCCAGCTCCTTCCACTTCTCAACCACCTTGTCATTCAGAATGTCGTGGTCGAGGATGCGCTCAACTTCTGTCATATCGAAGTCTTGTGCCGTGCGGCGAACGTGCTGAAGCTCTTCACGGACGCCAAGGTCCACGACGAACGTGCGCGGCTTAACCAGATGGCCGCTTGATATCAGCTCGCCAATAGTGACTTGATCTGCTACGTTGTCGAAGACAGCCCGCAGGCCTTTGCCGTCGCCGCGTTGTGGGGTAGCTGTCACTCCAAAGACTTGAAGATGTTCGTTCGCCGCCTTGGCCGCTCGAATAATTTTCAGATATGACTCGGCTGCGACGTGGTGCGTCTCATCTATCGCGATCTTATCAATGCGCGGCATCCGTTCGAGATTCTTCTTACGTGAGAGTGTTTGCACCATTGCGAATGTGGCCTGGGCATTCCAGTTTTTATGATCAGCATCGACAACACCTGTATCAATGTCCGTATTGACGGCTCGGAATGTTCGCCTGTTTTGCTTAACCAGTTCATCTCGGTGCTGCAGGACAAGCAAGCGCTCATCCCCTCCTATTGACTGGCCCATAGTGGCAGACAGCATAACCGTCTTGCCTGCCCCTGTCGGCGCTATGCCGACAGTGTTTTGATGCTCGTCAAGCGCTTGGGTGCAGCGATCAACGAATACCTTTTGTCGTGGTCGTAGTAACATAGTTACCCCTCATGCCTTTCCAGACTGACACCCCGCCACTCACCCTGACTCAGCTCATTCCTGAAGTCTTCATTCGTCTTCGCTTCATTGCGAAGAATGGTGTACTGGTTTTCAGTAATCAGCACGCGATCAGGGAGACGGCCCTTGCCTTTCTGGTAGTAGTCAATGTACTTGTCGATAACGTCAAGCACTGACTGTGTGATTTTTTTTGTTAGCAGCTTGTCGTACACGGCGAGCCATCTCCTGTTTTCCTTGATGTGGAACATTACGCTTAGCGTTGTTACATCTGTTTAATCGCTTGATGCGTTTCGGAGCTAGGCCGGGCCAGCGACTGGGCGCATAGGTCTTTTGCTCATACGCTTCCGGCCATTTGAAAGCAGAGCTAAGCGCCAGCATTAGCGGGGAGAATATTTTCATTTTTTTCATGCGTGATACCTCTATTGTTTTGTTTTAAAAACCCGCCCTATTCAGGACGGGTTTCAGTTCCCAGGCTGACTATTACTGCTAGTTGTTCAGCCAATCAGGGCCGCCCGAGGGAGTTGCTTGTTGTTGCTGCTGTACTGGGGCTGCTTGCTGCGCTGCCGGAGCTGCTGCGTTTGTAGCTTGTCCGACATTATCTACACCCTGAATCTGAAGAAACTTCTTATGGGTGTTTGAATCAGGGTTGGGAGACAGATAGGCCTTCACGATATTCTTGTCTTGATAACCGTCTGTGCCTTCCTCGATACCGATTTCAATAGCAACCTTCAGACCATTCAGATCCTGAAACTTAGAGATCTGATAGCCGGTTGGATTGGTGGTGCTGGCGTTGTTGCCTGCTTCCAGAATTGCGCGAATAGAAGCGCGGCCCATGTTTACCCATTTTTGGCCCTTCTCATCTTGACCAGCACGAACGCCGATTCGGTCAAAGATCTTGCGCTTAGCGTATGGGGCATGGGTAATTGTCAGCTCAACGTCGAGATATGCGTTATTCGGGTTGCTTTTTGACGGGGTTTCAGCGATGCCGGGCGAGGGCTCACGAATCGTAAAGATAGCAAAAGCCTTTGTGCCTTCTGGTATCAACTCAAAACTACCCATTTGTTCTGTAGGTGCATCACTAAAATTAAAAAAATCAGTCATAGTTATAACTCCGTAGTGGTTAAATTAATCCGCTTGCGCTGGGATTTCTGTGGCCATGGCATCGTGTCGGGCAGTGCCCTTGATCTTTGCCATAAGTTTTCCAAGGTGAGGCTCTTCAACCTGATCAAGACGACCGCTTCGATCTTTTGCCGGATAACCCCAAGGATTTAAAGTGTGACAGACGAACGCACGAAATTTGGAACCGTCTTCAGCCTGTATCTCTGTCATTGTGAGAACTTCATCCACAATGCCGGGCAACTCTAACCCAGTCTTGCCACCTTCAATCTGGAAGGTGTAAAACGTGCGGTTATAGTCGTCAGTCTTTTTGTCGAGAATACCAACGAGCCAGACGTTCTTTTCTGGCGTGTGCTGCCAGTGTGTTAGCCATCGGATCATCTCTTGGCCGTGTAGACCATAAGCTCCACGAGTGTCTGGCTTCCCCGTCTTCTCACTAAAAGCGGCTGGCTGCTTCTGTGCCCAGGCGAAGCATAGACGACCTGCGACCGTGATCGAATCAATAAATATGGTTTCATATTTATCAAACTGTTCAGCACCGCCGAGTAATTCACAGCAGAAGTCATAATGCTTCTGTGAATAGACCTGCTCTTCAGTGTTGCTAGGATCCGGGCCTGAGATTACACAGGATATGGCGCGGGCAAAATCCCAAGCACTGATTCCTAATTCCCGAGACTGGGCGCGAACATCAATGCTGTCGCCACCCCAGTCTTCAAGGGCCAACATGCCTGCCTCGAAATCAAGAATAAGCGTAGTGGCCGGATCCAGTGTCCTCGCGAGTGAGGTTTTCCCGATGCCAGAAGGCCCCGAGATTACGCCTTTTATGGCTGACTTTTTTGCCAGCCTTTGGTCTGGTGTTTGAATGAGAGCCATCTGCTCCCTCCTTTGATATAAATAAACGATTAAAGATAACCGGCGACGGGATGCGTGACTCGTTAATAACTTTGCCTTTGGTCACGTAGTAATTGAAATCACTGCACGCAACTTCATTCGCCTTGCAATGCGCGTACATTGCACACCCGATGCACGGTTCTTCTGGAATAAGGAAAAACTCCTGCCTATACGGCATCTTCTTCGACCAGTTCGATATCGAGCTTTAAGTCACCATACTTCACTGTGCGTGCAGCAGTGATTTTGTCTTTAAGCTCGCCTGGCGGAATAGCGTTGAAGATTGAATCGGGAACTTTGAAGTCAATCTTGAAGTAGTGACTAACATCTTCCCAAGGCATGGTAGCGGCAATCTGCTGAAGCATTGTCGAATCCCATTTAACTGACTTTGAGATACTGGTCTTGAGCTTGAAATCACCCTGCGGCAATGTCATTGAGCCAGACTCTTTGTTGGCCTGGTCGTAGGCTTGACGCGCTAAGTCTTCATAGCGTGAAGTGATTTCTTTTTGGATATCTTTGAGGATACCGTTGTTGGCCGCGATGACTTTTTTAACTGAAGCCTCCAGTTCTTTCAGGTCGGCGGGTGTAAACTGCGTGAGATCGAGTTCATTCATTGTGGTTATAATCCTGCTTGTTTAAAGTTTTGCCTTCGGCTTTAGCAATCTTGTTTAATTCGAGGTATCTGGTAAGTGGGAGTGAGTCCCGTTCTCGCCATTTCTCGATGGTCTTGATACTCATATCAATATCAAGATTTTTTTTATAAAGCCGTGCGATATTGGGCACGC
>JBFHVM010000116.1:0-9523 GCA_041589495.1 Oleiphilaceae bacterium
ACTAGCGATTTGAGCAGCTGACGCCCTTCTGGTTGAAGCTGGTCAGAATTGAGGGCAAACAAAACGCTACCACTGATTCCGATGCGGCCATTGTTAATCGTCACACGCCCTGATGCCAGGGGATCAGCAAGCGCTTCTTCCAATGCCATTCGGCGGCGTTCTTCGGCCTCACGCTTGGCGACTTCCTGCTCCAGCGTTTGAGCCAATTCCAGTTGAAAACCCAGCACCCAAACCAATAACAGAACAAAAACCCCCACCAGTCCAGACATGAGGTCGCCAAAAATAGCCCAAATAGGCGGTGCCTGGGCCCTTACGTCGTCCAGTTCAGCCATCAGCTAATCTCTGCCTCGGGCCTAACAGCGCCTCCTGCATGGCGCATTTGCTCCAATAGAGCACTTTGTGAACTGATACTGTGATCAATGATTTCTCGTGCTTGCGCCACATAGTAACCGAGCTGCTCATCACTACGAATGGCCGACTGATCCAGTGAACGTTCGATGCTGGCCAGGCCTTCGAGCAATTGCTGGTTTGATTGTCCAAAGGCCATTACTGCCGCACTGAAAGCATCCCCTAAACTTGCCATTTCCGCTGCGCTACCGGAGAAGTGATCAGCAACCTCACTTAGTTTGCCGAGCTCGGACTGAACCTGGCGGGTTAATCGCTCACCCAAATCTTCCAGCTGGTTACGGGAATTCACAACCAGCTGCTCCACCGCAGCACCCTGCGCAGTGGTATTTTCGTTTAATGCCTGCGCGAGCTTATTAAGTTCGCTTAGCGTTTGTTTACGCTCATCCAACAGGCTGTTGTCACGTTCAATATTTTTGGATATTTCGGCACGCAGTTGCGCGATGATTTCTGCTGCGGCGCGCGGGGCCTCCGAAGCCGTATCAATTAATCGAGACATAGGTGCCTCGAGCGACTGCCCCAGCGTCGCGAGCTGTTTTGCCAAGGTAGCCTGTAATTCGGACAGACGCTCAACGGCCGCATCACCACGTTGATGCTCTTCGTCACGCAATAACTGCAATTGATCGGCGAGTTGTTTAGTAATGGCGTCCATCCGACGACGATAATCTACCAGCCATTCGTCTTCGGAGCGCTGTCTCGCCAACAGCAACTGCTCACTCTGCTCAAACAGCTGCGCGTGTTGCTCAATCAAACAACGAGCATTTGCTCCAGTGTGCTCCTGTATCTCTGAGACTTGATCACGTAGCGCATTAGACAGTTCTGAATGCCTGACTTGCGCTCGCTCATCTGCCTGTTGCCATTGCGACGTCATAGACGCGCACATAGCAAGAAATTCTTCTGTTGACGACTTTAGGGCTTTGCGTTGCGAAGCATTTAGATCCTGAAGTTCTTCACGTAGATTTGAAACCGTCTCGTTTAGTAAGGAAAACGTTTCCTGCTGGCTCTTCGTGATACATTCAGAGGTCATGTTTAAACGCCGTTCATCTGCGCTTACCTGATGTTGTAAGTAATCGCGCGCACGCTCATCAAGCGAAGCAAGTAGATCTTTACCCGTCTGCGTAAAAGCAACACTGGCCTGACGGGCTGATTCTTGTATGGATTCGAGCATGAACTCGTTGGCGTGACGATGTGCATCGATGCCCTGCTGCCATACTACACCCACCCTTTCTGAGGTAGCGCCAAATTCCGTCTGCAAAGTCTCGAGTTGCCGACTCACCGTGTCACTTAAATCCCGGTGTGTTTTGAGAGTGGTTTCAACCAGATCAGCCCGAACGGTCTCCACCATTTGTTTGACAATAGGAGCAATGCCATCCCCAACCCGTTTTCCACTCTCTGCGAGACTTTCCTTCAAAGAAGCGGCGACAGATTCTGCCAACTGCGT
Source organism: Oleiphilaceae bacterium (assembly GCA_041589495.1). GTDB lineage: Bacteria > Pseudomonadota > Gammaproteobacteria > Pseudomonadales > Oleiphilaceae > PZPK01. Next base: position 1,847 of record JBFHVM010000116.1, read on the forward strand.
GTAGCGCGTGGCAACCGCATCATTAAAGGCGTCCTGCTTGGCGTTAAGGTGGTCACTGAGAGTTTCACCCATGCGCTCCAGCTTGTCGGCTACCGCTTCCATTTTAATGGCCACATCGGGTAGCGCTTGCGACTGCACTTGCAGCGCTTTGAAGGTCTCATGACGATTATAATTGAGTGAAAAGTCGCGTAGGTGTGAGGCGATCAGTTTATCCAACTGGCGTGTAGCCAATACCCGTTCACGCCTACTGAGCGTAGACATCAAACCCAGCATGGCCGAAGCTGAAACACCGGCAACCGAGGTTCCAAAAGCCAAACTTAAACCTTGCATGGGCGCCGCGAGCCCAGCCCGTATGGCTTCGAGTTCTGCACTTTCACGCAAAGCCGCAACCGCCCCCTGTAGGGTATCGACCATACCCACAAACGTTCCCAGCAAGCCCAGCATCACCAACAACCCCACTAAATATGGTGTTAACACCGGTGCAGGCAAGCCAACACGCTCCCCCTCAACGCGCTGTTGCACCGGATTTTGCAGGCCACCCGGTAAGGCTGCTAGCCAACTTTTTAAGTTTTCGACAGTCCCACTGGTGTTCTCCACGACCTGAGTCAGAGTTTCAGTAGCGCGACGAAACTGTAAAAGCTCTACCGCGCCAATCGTGAATACCCCGCCAATAAGCAGCGTCACAGTGAGAGCCAGAACACCGGCATTAATAAACAGCTGACTCATCCAGGCAATGCTGGTGAAGCCCAGTACAAATGCAAGATAAAATAGTATTCGGGTCATGGCGAATCGCCAACCTCTTCATCCAGTGCTTCCAGCATGCCCATGACAGGCTCAAGCCGGGTATCGAGTTCAGCGAGCAAAAGTGCTCGCATGTGGTTGCAAAATTTGTCTCGAGAACCTCCTGCGCGCGCCCACTCTTCGTAGGATGCTTCAGGACCGCCCGTCCCAATTTTTTTTAGGTGATCCGAGAAAATTACCTCAAAGTCCAAAGCCAGTAGCTGGGGAATTCGCCCAAATACTACCCGGTAATGCGCAGAAAGACTTTCTTCCATTGCCTTATCCAGAGCCGCTAACTGGGCCAAACGAGAAGAACGGTCAGCCAAATCACTGCGCAAGGTATTTCTTAAGCGCTGACAACGAAAGGCAAGTTCAGTCTGCATTGAAGAGTAATACTTGCTGTAAGGAGCAAAAGCAGATTCCGCACTTTCCAGGCTTTCGATACCAGGTAAAGGCAAAACGATCCCCTGAGAGTGCGACAGCGGATTAAAACTGCTCGAAATATGACGCAGGATCGCTGCCCGAGATTTGAGAGTCTGCTGCCGGATCCCGTCATAATTTTCGCCCATTTCCTGGCCACGAACGCGGCTTAGTTTGAAATGTAATTCAGACAGTCTGATCGACCCATTAAAGTCTATTATTTCACTAAGACGCTGGGCGATATTTTGCTCTGAGGCATTTCCAGCCGAGGCCCCAAATTCGGAGAGTAAACTGCAAAGCCTTGAGCCCTTTTGAGGTGTCCGTGTTTCAATCATGTTTTCTGCAAGGGGCGTTACTGTACTTGCTGCAATCAGGCTACCAAGAGACATTGTTTAATTAGCATCCGCAACTAGGCCGACGCCAAGAGCAAAGCTGCCTCAAATAAGGCCTGCACGACGACTTTGCACGGCGCACATTATGACGAAATGAAAGGCATATTCAAGAAATGCTTTGGCAATATTGTAACCGGTTTGTCCTTGTATGCGCTCCTTAACGTAGGGCGTTGTCATTGCAAAATACGGAAGGTAGCATGGGGCACTTCTCGCTGCAAAAGATTACTACGATGGCGAAACAACTCATCATTTTTCTGGTTATTCTCTATATCTGCAGCAGTATGCTGTTGTTCTTGCTGCAACGTAAGATACTTTATTTTCCACAACCCGCCAGCCAGATCAGCGCGACTACGCAGCTACAACCCGTCTCATACGAGTCTGGCCAACTAACTCTGACGGGCTGGGTGTTGAATCCCGGCAAAACGAAAGGACTGCTCTATTACGGTGGCAATGCCGAACAGATTGAGCAGAATATTCCCTTTTTCAAGGCACTGGATCTGCCCTACAGCGTCTATTTGATTCCTTATCGCGGCTATGGCAGAAACTCCGGTGAACCCAGCGAACAAGCCTTATATAACGATGCTTTGGCTATTTACGACCAAATCAGACTGGATCATTCGGAGCTTGCACTGATGGGGAGAAGCCTGGGCTCGGGCATTGCAACTCATGTTGCGGCAAAAAGAGATATCAGCACACTCGTACTCGTTACACCCTACGACAGTATCCAAAACGTGGCACAACAAGCCTACAAGCTCTTTCCGATAAACCTGCTGATTAAAGACCGTTTCCGATCCTGGGCCAATGTCCAAAACATTCAGGCTGACACCTTAATAGTTGCTGCCGAACATGACCGAATCATTCGACCGGAACGAACGCAAGCACTGGCTACTTACTTTGATTCTTCAAAGCTCAATACAGTGACGGTGAGGGGGGCAGATCACAATAATATTGCGCTTTACCCCGCGTATTCAGAGGCAATAAAAGACCATCTGAAATAATCTTTTCTTAACATTCTGATCGCTACCAGACCTACCCTCTCAAATCTCGCAAGCGCGCCTGCGTTTGGTCGGCCTCATTGCTAAAATGTTTCTCAAGCAAAGAATCTGTAATCGCATCCTTTTGCTCTTCTGTGCTTACTGAAGCCAATTGTCGTCTACGCTCTTGAGCATAAACTTTGTAGCGCGCATCGAATTCCTGCTGATAGCGATAATCATCAAGAATTTCCCGTTTTTGCTCGACACTAATATCCTGTTCCGAAAGTTTTTGTGCCAACTCTTGCTCATCTTTGGCCGTACTAATAGCCTCATACCTTTCACGATGGCGCTTTTGGTCTTCTACCATGCGCTCTTCAGTACGGCGAATAATTGGCGGCAGTTGCGAACGATGATAAGCAACCATTTTGGCTTTTTGCTCTTGTGACAAGGTATCGTCCATCTGCACTTTCATGGCGCGAAGGGAATAATCTTCGTATGCTTCTTCCAGACCAAAAAAGGCCTCTACAGCTTCGTCGGTCATATTTGCGCGCCGTAGCTGCCGCATTTCGTCTAACGTAGATTCCATCATTTGTATCTGGTATTCACGTGTTTGCTGATCACTCGGTAACATAGGTTGCGCCATCAACTCCATCGCCTGCTCTCTATACGCCAAGTAAGAATCCAAAAGCTCCATCATTTGTGCTTTACCAGCTGGCCCCAGTGAGGCTTCGACGACGTTCAGCATCTCATTGATGGCTACTTCTGGTGTCACATCATCACTAGCGCTTAGAAAGTAATCGATAAAATCTTTTACCGCGAGGTCCAATACAATATTGCCATCCGGCCCAAGACGTACACGGCCATCAATATCGGTTCCCTCAAGGTTGGGGCTAAAGTAGTTGGCCAGTGTTTTAGGCGTTTCCAACACCTGCCGTTGCACCGCATCGTCGATTGTTAAAGCAGCTGTTTGTAAGCCTGTCTGCGAGGAAGTTTCCAAAGGCACGCCCAAAGAGTTAGACGGTACCAACTCCTTTCCTGGGGTGTTTTCTAACTCGACGTTAGGATCCGGCTGTAGAAATACCACCACAATCAGGGACACCACGACACCTATTAAACCGGCACCATAGAGGAATAAATTACGCTTTTGCTGGGGCATGACGACTCCGTGAGCAGATTATTGTTTAAAACTTTTACAAACAGTAAAGAGCAAGCTCCATTGCGGGAGACTTGCTCTCACCATTCAGCTTATAAACCTGCGTTCTTCAAGCGGTTAGCCTGACTGCGGTACAAGCTAATTGGCTCAAGGAAAACATGGTGCAGACCAAACAGGTGGTTCACTGCATCTGCATGGTTAAGGTTGTAGTTAACACTGATCACCTTGCCCATTTTCTGCGAACAGGAAGATACCAGACCATCGTTCTTCTCACCCCACGAAAATGCTTTTGAGGTGATCAGGAGAAAAGGGTCAATCGCGTCGAGAGCATTCGTGTACATGGTTTTACCGCCCCATGAGTACATTTTCACCGTATGTGGCGTACCGTTTTTATCTGGGATCGACACGTTTACGGAAGTTTCACCACAACCATTCTTGTTGACACCTTTCCAATTAAGTGACTTGTTGAGCTTGTAGGTGCCGTCGTAGGTTAAGGTTTCCAAGGCAGCGATCCCGTCCTGTGGATTATCACTGTCGATGAGTTGGTTAATAAAACCGCCCAAGGCATTAGCAATGGCATCGGCGCCGCCCTCTACATAAGATCCGGGTGGTATCACCTCACGAATAACGTCCGCCACGGTAGAACCGAAATTCACACCATTGATCGAAGTGATCGATGCGATTTTTTCAGGAATCTTCGACGCGGCGACACGCGAAGTTGGCGCTCCTTGGCTATGCGCCATCAGGTTCACCTTAGTCTTACCCATGCCCAAAATATAGTCTTTAAGCTGCTCACCTCGTTGATCGCTTGAATTCACGAAGGAAACCGCTGTTGCATGCACTTCTGCACCACTACGCTCCAGATTGTAAGGCACGCGATGAAAGTAATTAATCAAACCGCCGATCGTGTCGAAACCCGCTACACCATGCACCAGCACGATCGGATATTTTGTAGATGTGTAGCCTGCCATGGCCACGGATGAGGATACTACAAGTGCAAGGCCCAAGGCCGCACTGAGGATGTTTCGCATAGTTGAACTCCAATTTTGTTTTTGTACTAAAGAGCCACTGCGCAATTTTCGTTACTGCTGAAATACTGCTGCCCAAGGTGGGAGGTGCATCCTAAATTTGGTAGTGCACAATGCATATCCCCCATTTGGGGGAAGTGAAAGGGAATAAACTAATAATGTGAACTTGTCAGCAAAATCATAGGTTTAGCGTGCATCCATGAAGGATGGCCTGAAACGCTGGGGATGTTTCCGTACAGGTACATCGGACCTTCAGGCCGACGATTGCTGCCCGAGAATGTGTCCGCACAGTAAATTTTCTGCGCCCCCCGCTGAATGTTTAGTTGGCATAAATACGAACCTACATAAGGGATTAAATAGCATGGAAAAAGAAAAAGTAAGAAAAAGGGTCAGAGCCCTTTTCCGCATTTAATGAGTTAAATCGCCTTAAGTATCATCTCCACACTCTCTTTTGCATCACCAAACAGCATTTGAGTGTTGTCTTTGAAAAAAAGCGGGTTTTCAACGCCAGAATAGCCGCGATTCATACCGCGCTTGAGCACGACAACGTGATGGGCCTTCCACACTTCAAGGATTGGCATACCGGCAATCGGACTACCCGGTTCTTCTGCTGAGGGGTTCACAGTGTCGTTGGCGCCGATCACCAGAACGACTTCGGTTTCGGGAAAGTCTTCATTGATTTCTTCCAGCCCCAGCACGATGTCATACGGCACTTTGGCTTCAGCCAGAAGCACGTTCATATGCCCGGGCATACGCCCGGCCACCGGATGGATAGCAAAACGCACATTGACGCCTTTACGGCGCAGTTGCTCTGCCATTTCGGCAATCGGGTATTGGGCATGGGCAACGGCCATACCGTAGCCTGGCGTAATAATCACCGAACTGGCATTGTTGAGCATATCGGCAACATCTTCACTACTGGTTTCGCGAATTTCACCCTGCTCACCCTCGGCACTACTACTGGTACTTGGTGCACCGAATCCTCCCGCGATCACGCTAATAAACGAACGGTTCATGCCCTTGCACATAATGTAGGAAAGAATCGCCCCCGATGAGCCAACGAGCGCCCCCACCACGATTAACAGATTGTTTGCCAACATAAAACCAGCCGCAGCGGCGGCCCAACCCGAATAGGAATTGAGCATGGACACCACAACGGGCATGTCAGCTCCACCAATGGAGGCAACCAAGTGCCAACCAAACGCTAGTGCAATGATCGTCATCACAACAAGCAGTGTGGTTTCACCCCCCTCCCCGACGAAATAGATCATAAACAAGAAGGACATCAAGACCGCAATGAGATTAAGGGTGTGTTTGTTAGGCAACTGCAGTGGGCTCGAATCCAGCAGACCTCGCAGCTTACCAAACGCCACCAGCGAACCCGTAAACGTAACGGCTCCGATAAATACTCCCAGATAAATTTCGGTAAGGTGTATGTTCAACAGTACACCCGAGTATTCGTCCCGGTGCATATAGGCGTTATACCCGACTAACACCGCAGCCAGACCTACAAAGCTGTGCAACAGAGCGACTAGTTCAGGCATCTCGGCCATTTTGACTTTACCTGCCATGTTGAGACCGATTACCGCACCAATCATCATGGCCAGAATAATCCAACCCAGCCCCGAGGTTTCGGGCCCGAAAATAGTGGCCAGCAACGCGATAGCCATGCCAGCAATACCATACCAGACTGCGGATTTGGCCGATTCCTGATGCGACATGCCCGCCAGGCTCATAATGAACAAAATGGCAGACACAAGATAAGCAGTTGTAACCATTCCAGATGACATCTCGACGTCTCCTTATCCTTTACGGAACATTTTCAACATGCGATGGGTGACAGCAAAACCACCAAATATGTTGATGGAAGCGATCAGCACGGCAATAAACGCGAGAAACGTAGTCGTACCACCACTCCCTATCTGCAATAGCGCCCCCACAATGATGATCCCCGAGATGGCGTTAGTGACCGACATGAGCGGCGTGTGCAAAGAGTGCGTGACATTCCAGATCACGTAATAGCCCACCACACAGGCAAGTACAAACACCGTGAAGTGCGACATAAACTCGGGGGGCGTGCTGTCAGCGATCATGGCAAATAAGAGCAACCCCAGAACCATGAGTCCCATTTTCAATTTCTTCCTGCCGGATGCTCTTTCGGAGGATACTGTAGCTCCGGCAGCCGTTTTGATATCCGGTTTCGGCGATGGAGCAGCGCTGACAGATATCTTCGGTGGCGGGAACGTGATTTCATCCCCTCGAGTCACTGTCATATGGCGGATGACAGTATCGTCGAAGTCCACGTGAATGCTGCCATCCTTTTGCTTGGACAACAATTTCATCAGATTGACCAGAGTCGTGCCATATAACTGAGATGCCTGTGCAGGCAGACGCGCTGGTAGATCGGTATAGCCGATAACCTTCACATCGTTATCGGTTGTCGCGATCTTACCTTTTTGGGTTCCCTCGCAGTTGCCTCCGTTGGCCGCGGCAAGATCAACAATCACCGCACCTGGTTTCATCTGCGCAATCATGTTCTTTTTAATGAGTTTTGGCGCAGGTTTACCGGGAATCAATGCCGTGGTAATAATAATGTCCACTTCCTTCGCTTGCGCCTCAAACAACTCCATCTCGGCCTTGATAAAGGCCTTACTCATTTCTTTGGCATAGCCATCGGAGGTGTCCGCTGCTTCCTCGAAATCCAGTTCAAGAAATTCTGCACCCATGGATTCCACCTGCTCTTTTACCTCTGGCCGCGTATCAAAAGCCCTTACCACGGCCCCCAGAGACTCGGCCGTTGCAATCGCAGATAAGCCGGCAACTCCTGCTCCAATGACCAGTACTTTGGCCGGATTGACCTTGCCTGCAGCCGTGATCTGCCCCCCCAAAAAACTGCCATACTCGTGCGCAGCCTCCATCACGGCGCGGTA